>JAGQUE010000162.1 GCA_020438665.1 Nocardioidaceae bacterium
GAGTTGGTTCGCAACACCGAGTCTGGGCACCCTCACCCCCTGAGTCCCATACGCCACACCAGTCACCTTGGAATCAATCATCTAGGCGCCAGCGACTTCGTCAAGAACGGCGACCGGTGGACGATCACCGCCCTGCCCGGTGGCGGCGCCGTCACCGTCACTGGAATCCACAACCCGCGCAGCGTGACGTTGCCGGGCGAGTATGTCGCCGCGTACCTGACCCTCGGGTACGCCTCGACTATCCACACCGCCCAAGGGGTGACCGCTGCCCGCAGCCACACCCTGCTGACCGGGGGCGAGTCGCGGCAGCTGCTCTACACGGCGGCCACGAGGGGCCGGGACGGCAACCACCTCCATCTCGACGTCGTCGGCGACACCGACACTCACGCCCTCATCCGCCCCGAGACGACGCACCCGCGCACCGCCGTCGACGTCCTGGAGTCGATTCTTGCCCGCGACGGGTCGGCCCGCTCGGCCACCACCACCGCGGCCGACCACGCCGACCCCGCAGTTCTGCTCGGGGAGGCGGTCGGCCAGTACCGCGACGCGCTGCACCTGGCGGCCGAACGTCACCTCGGCCAGGCGAACCTCGACCGCCTCGACGCCGCCGCGCAGATGCTCCACCCCGGGCTGAGCGACGCCCCCGCCTGGCCGACCCTGCGCGCACACCTGGTCCTGCTCGCAGCCCACGGCCACAACCCCCTCCACGAGCTCCAGGACGCCATCACCCGCCGCCCGCTGGACACGGCGCACGACCCGGCAGCGGTCATCGACTGGCGCCTCCCCAGCCGAGCATCAACCCCGCTACGGATGTCCCCGCCCCGTTGCCGTGGCTGCCCTCCATCCCCGACGCCCTGCTCCAGGACCCGCAGTGGGCAGCCCACCTGGTGGCCCGCGCGAGCCACGTCCGGGCCCGCGCCAGCATCCTCACCGACCACCTCGCCACGCCCGCAGCACAGCTGCCGGCGTGGGCCCGGCAAGGGCACGCCTGCCCCAACCCCGACCTGCTCGCCCAGGTGCAGGTATGGCGGGCCGGCACCGGTGTCGACCCGGCCGACCGGCGCCCCACCGGCCCGACCCAGTCGCAGCCGCTCATGCGCACCCACCAGAACCGACTGAACCGGCTCCTCGCCGCCGACAGCTCCTCCCCCGCCCTGCAGGAGTGGGCACCCACCCTGAACCGGCTCCTGCCCCGCTACGGAGGCGACCCGTTCATCCCGGTCCTCGCCGAACGGCTCGCCGCCGCCTCCCGCGCCAGCCTGGACACCCCCCCTCCTCAACGACGCCATCTCGCAGGGGGCGTTGCCGGATGAGCACGCGGCCGCGGCGTTGTGGTGGCGGATCAGTGCCCACCTCTCCCCCGCCGTCGCCGCCACCACCAGCCACGACCTGCCCGTCGCGTCCACCTGGACCGACACACTTCAAGACCTGGTCGGCGCCGACGTCGCAGCCGAGATGACAGGCAGCCCCTTTTGGGGCGCCCTGGTCACCGTCGTCGACCACGCCCTCGCCCGCGGCCACACCCTCGAGAACCTCATCTCGCATATCCCCGGCCGCGAGCAGGACCTCGACCCGTGTCAGGGCCTGGTGTGGCGAGTCTCCAGCCTCACCACCCCACCCCTCGGCCACGACCACGGCGTCGACCCGTTCGGTCGGCCCGAGGACGCGGACGACGCGTCGCAGCAAGTGCCGTGGGCGCCCACCGCAGCGGAGATCGCCGACCTGCCAGCGTTGGACGAGCCGGCCATCGACGACACCCCCGACGTCCCCGACCCACAGAAGACCCCGGCTCTCGGGGAGCCGGACCAGGTCGAGGCAGCCATCGTCCTGGCTGCGCTGCAGCGCGAACATGCCGAGCCGCTGCCACCCTCGGAGGCGATGATCCAGGCCCAGGTCGCCCGCGCCATCGAGGCCGACCTCTCCCCCGTCACCCCGGAACGCATCGCCGCCCTCAACGAGCTCGCGGCCGACTACTACCAGCGCTCCCTACCCGGGTCGTGGGCCCAGACCTACCTGCTCGAGCGGCTCGCCGGCACCGACCTCACCGGTCACACCGAGGTCCGGCCCGGGTACGCCCCTGCCGGCTGGACTGCGCTCATCGACCACCTCGGCGGGCACGGCGCCACCGACGAGGAGCTCCTCGCCGCCGGGCTCGCCACCACAACCCGGGACGGGCGGCTCATCGACCGGTTCCGCGACCGGCTCATCCTCCCCTTCACCCGACCCGGTACACATGCCGGCGCCGGCAACGGCGGCGTTCAGGTGTTGGGGTTCGTCGCCCGACGCCACCCGAAGTTCACCGACACCACGGGCGGGCCGAAGTACCTCAACACCCCCGACACCGTGCTGTTCCACAAGGGCGCCCAGCTCTACACGGCAGGCACAGAGGATCTCCTTCGCGGCGGGGCGGTGCCGGTGCTCGTCGAAGGGCCCCTCGACGCCCTCGCCATCACCACCGCCACCCGCGGCCGCCACGTCGGCCTCGCCCCGCTCGGCACCGCCCTCACCGAGGAACAGGCCCACCAGCTCGCCACCCTGTCTCACGCCAACGGTGCTGCGCCGGTCGTCGCGGCCGACGCCGACCTCGCCGGTACGCGAGCCGCCGAGCGGGCGTACTGGCTCCTCACCCAGCACGGCCTCACGCCCGATGCCGTGCAATGGCAGGCGGGTAGCGACCCCGCAGACACCCTCGCCCGCACCGGCCCGGACGGGCTGCGTCAGGCCCTCGAGGCGACCAGCCCCCTCTCCCAGCTGCTCCTCACCGACAACCTTGCTCAGGAGGTCGCCGGCTTGGAGGCGCTGAGGCGGGCCGCCGCTGTGGCCGCGGCCGGCCCAACGGACGGCTGGGACGCCGGCACACAGCAGGTGGCCGACGCCATGAACCTCCCCCTGCCGGTGGTCCGGCGCGAGCTCGCCAAAGCGCTGCGTGAACGGGCCCATGACCCGCGCGCCGTCACACTGGCTCAGTCGCGCCCCCGTCACCCAGCCCGGCAAGCGGTGGCACCACCACCCGAGGTCGTCTCTCGGACGCCGGCGGCGGCGCGGACGCCAGAGCCCACCCGCGACATCGGCCCGTCACGCTGACCTCCGCCCTCCCCCCTCCTCCGATACCGGCGTGGGTCGGCTGGCTGGTGGCCCTGTCAGGGGTCGAGGTCGGTGACCGAAAGGTCGGCGTAGCCGGAGGTAGCGCAGCGGGTGACGGTAGGCGCCGGCCTGTAGGGCGGTGTCGGCCAGCACCTCCGCGACCAGCAGCGGCTCCACCTTCACCAGGGTGACCTTGTCGCGGGAGGAGCCGAACCTGGTGGAGGACACCTCGTCCGGCCACGGATGGTCCTCGGCGGCGGGGGTCAGGGCGGTGGCGAGCTCGCCGGCCTGGGTCGTGGACAACGGGGTGCTCCTGCCGACGATCCGCAGGACGCCGTCGCGGAACCGGCCGGCCACGAGGGTCTGCGGCCGGGTCAGGGTGCCGGTGACGGCCCCGACGATGACCTCGGTGCTCTCCCGGCTCTTCACCTTCACCCAGGACCGCTTCCCTGGCGTGTACGCCGACGCGGCGCCCTTGACGACGAGTCCTTCGATCCCCGCCGCGCGGTAGTCGCCGAACCACGCCTGCGCGGTGGCAAGGTCGGTGGTGGACGGCGTGGGCTGCACCGGTGGGCGCCACCGAGCAGCCAACTCCTCGAGCAGCTCCCGCCGCTGCCTCAACGGCAGCCCTCGTTGGTCGACGCCCTGGTGGGCGAGGACGTCGAAGACCATCAGCGTCGCCGGATGCGCCGCCACCAGCGCCGGCAGCCTCGATGCGCCGCTGACCAGCCGCCGCTGAAGCAGGTCGAAGTCGAGCCGGTCACCGCTCCAGATCACCGCCTCCGCGTCCAGCACCGTGCCCGGCTCGACCTGTTCCATGACCGCCGCGGCCAGGTCGGGGAACCGTGCGGTGAGGTCCTTGCCCTGCCGGGACCACAACCGTGCCCCGCGCTCGTCCCGGACGGCCGCGATCCGGTACCCGTCCCACTTCAGCTCGTACACCGCGCCACCCGGCATCGACGTCGGCGTCCGGATCGAGGCCTCCGCCCGGGCCAGCGCCAGCTAGACCGGTCCGCGAAGATCAGGCGGCAGCTCGCTCACAGCTCACGTCTCACGCGCGTTTCTTCCAGCCGACGCGGCCGCGGTGTCGCCCGGGCCGCAGGGAGCAGCTGAGACTCCCGCGCGGCGGGTCACCGTGCTGAAACCACACGGGATCTCGATCCTGGGGCGACCGGGAGGGGGCACGACGTCAGTCTGCCCCACCCCCGCCAGCCACGGAGTCCCGCTCGACCCACTCACCCTTCGACTGACCCGACGGGCCATCGACAGACCAGCCCGCCATTCGCAGCAGTCGACTCATCGACCGAGAGCGAGTCCTGCCGGTCGCTACCTCCAGCCCCGGTCGTGACCGAGGCCGTCACCGTCGGGTTCCTTCGGGACCACCCGCGGGACGAAGGGCTTCGGAACGTCCTCGGGCGGGGCCTGCTCCTCGCCCACCCACCGCACGTCGGCGGCGTAGACACGCTGCCGAGCGTGAGTCGACTCGTCACCGCAGTGGCGGACGTGGCGGCCGCGGGACGGCCACGGCTGGTGCTCCCGGTCCTCGCAGTGGGCCCGCAGACAGGTGTGCATCCGGGTGATGAAGTCCGGCAGCACGCTGCGGTGGAACTCCTCAAGGTCCGCGCTGGTCAGGGCGAGGGCTGCCCGGCGGCGCCGGTCGGCCAGCACCGCCACCTCGTGGACCAGGTGCGGATGCTGCACCCAGCAGGCCGGGATCATGCCGGCGGTGTCCCACGCGTACTCGTGGTTGACCCAGACCACCACCCGCTCCAGCCAGTCCCACACCTGCGCACGCAGCTCGGGAAGGACACACGAGGCCGGATCCCACGGACGCGGCAGCAGCCTTGAGCCCTTGTCCGCCCGTTGCACGTCCTCGGCATAGGTGCGCTTGAAGTCGAGGTCGTCGTAAGCGGCCTCGACCAGGTCCCCGGGCATGGGGAACGCCTCAATGATCGGGCGTCCGCCACCGTCAGCAGCTCCGCTATGGATGGTCATGGCTCGTCCGTCCGGTCGCGGACCAGTCCGCGACGACGCGACTCCACCAGGGCCGCAGCCGTCCGCGCCTGCGCCGAGACCTGACCCGAGCGGTCCAACGCCCGTCGCCGAAGGCCCTCCTGCTCGGCCAGGAGCTGGCGGCCGGCGCGGCCGTCGACGCAGCGGGCCAGGCGGGCGATGATCGGTGCCCCGTTCTCGGCCAGCACCAGCGCGTGCCGCTCCTTGAGTTGGCGGATCTCGGCGCCGGTGAGGATCGGGATGTCCTCCCCCGAGTAGGTGCGGCCGTGACGAGTGCCGGTCTGCCAGGTGGAGCGCGAGACGCGCACGTTTCCCATCAGGTCCGAGATCTCCCGGTTGAACGCCACATCCTTCGACCCGCCGAACACGATGAGGTTGTTCGTCAGTCCAAGCAGAGTCCGCGCCTCGCCCTCCCCGAAGATGCTCGTCAGCTGCGGCCACGCCTGCGCCGCCCAGATGAACGAGATCCCCAACGCCCGCTCGTTGGCCATCCGCGTCCGCAACGTCGGCAGCGGCGCCGTCGACGGCAGCTCATCCAGGATCGCGTGGAACGGCGGACACAACCGCCCCCACGGCGAGCGCTGGGCAGCCGCCAGTGCGGTGTCGAGAACGTGCTCGGCGAACGCGGTCATCAACGGCGACGCCGACGCATACGGATCCTCCCGTCCCAACAGGTAGATCGTCCCGCGCTTCGCGATGACCTCGGCGATGTCAGTCGCCGGCCGGCCATGGCCCGGGACGCACCGCCGACGGGTCTCGGCCTGGAAGAACAGACTCATCGCCTGCTGCACCGTCGTCACCGTGTTCCCCGCAGTGCGGCTGTCCCCGCGCAGCGCCCCGTCCAGCAGCCCGCCCCAGAACGGCGCAGCGTGCGGGTGATCGCGCAGAATCTCCGTCGGCTCGGCCGCCGCCAGAGGCCGCGCCACCCACCCGAGCAGATGCTCCAGACTCTGCCCTGTCAACGCGGCCGCATGCAGGTATGCCTGCAACACCTTGGCCGCCTCGGCCGCGTAGAACCGCGCCGAGTCGTCGCCATACCCTCCCGAGACCGACCCCTTGACCGTGCCCGCCGTGAACGCCTTCGCCCGCCGCTCTGCCACCAGCGGGTCGACACACCCCTGCACCGGGTCCCAGACCACCTCCGGAAGCCCCGGCACCGTCCCGAACGGATCCAACACCACACAC
>JAGQUE010000014.1 GCA_020438665.1 Nocardioidaceae bacterium
TTGCCCTGGCGCATGCCCTGGGTCGGGTCATGGACCTCGAAGAAGATCTTGACCAGGTCGGCATAGGACGTCACGGCGGGGCCATAGACGATCCGGACCGCCTCGGTGTGGCCGGTGCGGCCGCTGCACACCTCCTCATAGGAGGGGTTCGGCGTGTAGCCGCCGGCATAGCCGACCGATGTCGACCAGACGCCGGGCTGCTGCCAATAGATCTCCTCGGCACCCCAGAAGCAGCCGAGCCCGAAGACGGCGACCTCGAGCCCATCGGGGACCTCGTCGGTCACGAGGGGCGCGTCGAGCACGAGATGGCGCTCGGCGAGTGCGAACGGGCGGGTCGGACGGCCGGGCAGCGCCTGGTCCGCGCTCGGCATGGTCGACTTCTCGCGGGTGAAGAACACGAGGCCTCCTCGGTGTCGGTGGTGTCTGGCTCAACAGCCGGGTGCGCCGGTTCGTTCCCGTGGGAGTCTCGCGTCAGACTTCCGTAACCTCGGCGGTCGCCCCGACCGGATCGTCGTCGGCGAACCCCGGCAGGAACTCCTCGAGGATCGCGCGGAACGGCGCCTCGGTGCCGAGCTGGCTCAGCAGCCCGATCCCGCCGAGCCAGGTGCGGTGGATCAGCACGTAGGACGGCGGCAGGTTGAGCTTGGTCGCGATGGTGTACGACGGCTGCCGCGGGTCGTTGAGCCGCTCGAACTGGCTGCGCATCCACTCGCGGGTGAACCGGAAGCGCTCGACCTTGGTGGGTTCCACGAAGGGGGACAGATAGTCGAGCACCAGCTGGGGGTCGACCCGGATGTTGTCCTTGATGAAGCCCTCGCGACGCAGCCCCTCGACGAGCTCCTCGTGGTCCTCGGTGGCGGCGATCCGGAGCAACCGTCCCATCGCCCGGGGCAGTCCCTTCTCAGGCAGCCGCGCGACCGCTCCGAAGTCGAGCACCCCGAGCCGACCGGGCGAGCCGTCCTCGAGGGGCAGGACGCGGAAGTTGCCCGGGTGGGGGTCGGCGTGGAGCATCCCGGTGCGGAGCGGGCCGTCGAACAGGAACCGCGCCAGCAGCAGCCCGTAGTGGTCGCGCTCCTCCTGGCTGCCCTCGGTGATCACCGTCGCGAGCGAGGCCGGGCTCTCCAGCCACTCGGTGACGATGACGGTCGTCCCGGTCGCCACGACCGGGGGGATCACGATGTCGGGGTCGCCGGCGAAGGCATCGGCGAAGGTCTGCTGCGCCTCGGCCTCGAGGTGGTAGTCGAGCTCCTCGGAGGCGCGGGCCCGGATCTCGGAGATCAACGGCTTGATGTCCATCCCCGGGAAGACCGGGGCGACCCCGCGGGCGAGCCGGGAGAGCTGCCGCAGGTCGCCGAGCAGTGCCTCGCCGGCGCCGGGGTACTGGACCTTGACCGCGACCTCGCGGCCGTCGTACCAGGTGCCTTGGTGGACCTGGCCGATCGACGCGGCGGCGGTCGGTCCGCCGCTCAGCCGCACCAGCTGGTCACGCCAGGCAGGGCCGAGCTCGCGCTCGATCTCGTCGCGCACCGTCTGGGTCGGCATCGGCGGCGCGGAGTCCTGGAGCGCCGTCAGGTGCTCGCGATAGGGGGCAGCGATCTCGTCGGGCAGGGCCGCCTCCAGCACCGAGAGCGCCTGGCCGAACTTCATCGCGCCGCCCTTGAGCTCACCGAGGGTGCGGAACAGCTGTTCGGCGGTGCGCTGCTGCACCTCGGTGAGCACGGCGTCGGCCGGTTTGCCGCCGAGACGTTTGCCGAAGCCGAGCGCTGTGCGACCGGCGTAGCCCATGGGTAGGGCGGCCAACCGCGCCGTGCGCGTGATGGCCTTGCGCGGCAGGTCGGACATGGGTCCAGTGTCCCATCCGGGTGGTAGCCGGACCGGGATCGTTCCTCGCTAGGCTCCAGGCATGGAGACCAGCTGCACCTTCACCGTCGACGAGTTCGTCGGCGGTGAGTGGAAACCGGAGATCTCGACGGCCCTCGACACCGGCAACGCCCGGATGGTCAAGCTCTATGAGGGCGGGATCCGTGGCCGCTCGATCACCCAGTTCAGCTTCTGCTTCGACGCCGAGAGCGGCATCGGCAGCTATGTCGCCACCGAGTCGTTCGACGGGAGTGTCGACGACCGCGCGGGGACGTTCAACTTCATCCATTCGGCCACGACCCTGGGCCACGGCGAGCGGCTCCACGAGCTGTTCTTGATCGTGCCCCACAGCGGCACCGGCCAGCTGACCGGCATCCGTGGCACCGGCTCCTTGGTCATCGACGACGACGGCACCCACCGGATCAACCTCGACTACAACTTCGCCTGACGCATGCCGCTGTTTCGACGGGGGAGGCGCCAGGAGGAGCCGTCGGAGCCTGACGGCACGCTGCCGCTGACAGCCGCGCAGGCGCAGCGGTTCCGCGCCCTGGTCCGCACCGCCTGGGCCGAGGCCGGCCGTGAGGTGACGATGTACGCCGGCCACGTGGTCGACGACGAGGGCACCCAGTTCGGGCTGTGGAACCTGGCGGCGATGTGCAACGCCGAGGCCGAGCGCGAGTGGCCCGGCATCATCCGACGCCACGTCCGGGCGCTGTCCGGGCCGACCCCCGGCATCGACACGCTCAGCGACGACGAGCTGCGCCCGATGGTGCGCACCCGCCTCGTCGACCGTGGCTCGCTGCCCGACATGGTGTGGCAGCCGAGCGCCCGAGAGGTCGTCGGCGACCTGGTCGAGACGCTGTGCGTGGACTTCCCCGACCACGTCATGACACCCAAGGAGTCGGAGTTCGCCGACCGCGGCGGTGCCCTCGGCCCGTGGCTCGACGCGGGCCGCCACAACCTCCACGCCGAGCTCGCGGCCACCGCCCTGGAGCACGAGGAGGTCACGCCGCCCGACGGCACCGGGTGGTTCGACGTCGTCATGAGCGAGTCGGTCTATACGGCGAGCTTCGCGATCTTCCTCGCCGACGTGCTCGGCCGGGTGGGCCGCCGCGAGCAGGGACGGGGCGTGCTGGTCGCCCTGCCGTTCCGCCACCAGATCGCCTTCCGGGTGCTGGGCGAGGAGCCTGCCGACCTGCCGTGGGCACTCCAGCATCTTTTCCAGTTCGCCCTGGCCGGCTATGCCGATGCGCCGGGAGGCATCACGCCCCACGTGTTCTGGGTGCGCGACGGATCATGGCGACAGGTCACCCGGCTCGATGGTGACCAGGCGACGATCCAGGTCGACGAGGAGCTCGCCCGGTTGCTCGGGCTCGCCGACGACTGAGTCCCGCGGCGGGTGACAGCGACCGATTTAACCCGTCGGGGCGGGTTCTCCCGGCACGGCGTGCGCCCGAGGGCGCCGCTCGGTGTCAGGCTGGCTCCCATCCGGTGGGCACCCCCGGCCCGCCGCGTGGCCAAGGAGCTCTCGATGTCCAGAAGCACGCTGCGAACCCTCCTCGTCGGCGCCGTGGCAGGATTTCTGATCGGCGGGGTGACTGCGGTGGTGACCCCCGCAGGCGCTGCCCTCGCCACCGACTGGGCCAAGATCTTCAAGCAGGAGATCAAGCCGCGGGCCGACCGGCGCTATGTCACCAAGGCGAACGCCGCCAAGGCCTATGCGCCACGGCTGCGGGTGATCCGGGGGACCTTCGTGGTGGCCGCCGACACGGCCGCTAAGGATGAGCTCCTGATGACGCCCATCAGCTTCGGCTATGCCCTCGACCCGGCACCCAAGGTGTCGGTCGTGCACGTCGGCGGGACCCTTCCGGTGGGGTGCTCCGGAGACTGGGCCAGCCCCAACGCCGCGCGCGGCTATCTCTGCATCTTCGAGGGACGGGCCGACAACGCCACCGCCCAGGGAGCGCTGCAGCCCGACGGCAGCAGCCCGGGTGCCGGCAGCACAGGTGCGCTCATCCGGGTCAAGGTCACCGAGGACGGCCCGCTGATGGTGGTCGGGAGCTGGGCGGTCCGGCCCGCGACGATCTCGGGTGAGTGACGCCCGCCCGCTAGCCTCGGACGCGTGAGCGAGCAGCAGCATCGGCACAAGTCCGGTTTCGAGACCCGCGCCATCCATGCCGGCTATGAGCCGGACGCCGCCACGGGGGCGGTGATCCCGCCCATCTATGCCACCTCGACGTTCAAGCAGGACGGTGTCGGGGGCCTGCGCGGCGGCTATGAGTACTCCCGTTCCGGCAACCCGACCCGGACCGCGCTCGAGGGCAACCTCGCAGCGCTGGAGGAGGGGGAGCGGGCCTTCGCGTTCGCCTCGGGGCTGGCCGCCGAGGACACCCTCGTGCGGGCGGTCTGTCGTCCAGGCGATCACGTCGTGCTGCCCAACGACGCCTATGGCGGCACCTTCCGGCTCTTCGACAAGGTCGAGAAGGCCTGGGGCCTGGTCCACGACCCCGCGCCCGCGGCCGACCTCGACGCCGTACGCCGCGCGATGCGTCCCGGCGAGACCAAGCTCCTCTGGGTCGAGACGCCCACCAACCCGCTGCTGTCGATCGGGGACATCGCTGCGCTGTCCGCGATCGCCCACGAGGCCGGCGCGCTGCTGGTGGTCGACAACACCTTCGCCTCACCCTATCTCCAGCAGCCGCTCACCCTCGGGGCGGACGTCGTCGTCCACTCCACCACCAAGTACTGCGGCGGCCACTCCGACGTCGTCGGCGGTGCGCTCGTGGTGCGCGACCTCGACCTGGCCGAGCGGATCGCCTTCCACCAGAACGCGATGGGCGCCGTCGCGGGCCCCTTCGACGCGTGGCTCGTGCTGCGGGGGCTCAAGACCCTGGGGGTCCGCATGGACCGCCACTGCGACAACGCGGAGCAGGTGGTGGCGTTCCTGTCGGCCCATCCGTCGGTGACCCAGGTCTTCTATCCCGGCCTGGCCGACCACCCCGGCCATGACATCGCGGCCCACCAGATGAGGCGGTTCGGTGGGATCGTGTCCTTCCGGGTCGCCGGCGGCGAGCAGCAGGCGCTCGACATCTGTGGCCGCGCCCAGGTGTTCACGCTGGGCGAGTCGCTCGGCGGCGTGGAGAGCCTCATCGAGCATCCCGGCCGGATGACCCACGCGTCGGTCGCCGGGACCGACCTCGAGGTCCCCGCCGACCTCGTCCGGCTGTCGGTCGGCATCGAGACCATCGACGACCTTCTCGCGGACCTGGACCAGGCCCTTGGCTCCGCCGGCTGACACGGTCGTCTGCGTCGACTTCGGGTCGACGTTCACCAAGGCGTCGCTGGTCGAGCTGGCCGGCGCGCGGATCGTCGCGGCGGCCTCCCACCCGACGACGATCGAGACCGACGTGCTCGACGGGTTCGACGCCTGTCTGGCCGAGCTCGTCGCCCGCGACCCGCGGGCGCGTGACGCCGACGTGCTGGCCTGCTCGAGCGCCGGCGGCGGGCTCCGGATCGCGGTCATCGGCAACGAGGAGCTGGTCACCGCCGAGGCCGGGCGCCGAGTCGCGCTCTCCAGCGGCGGTCGCGTGGTCGGTGTCCTCGCCGCCAGTCGCCACGACCCGATCGACGACCTCGCCGACCTCGCCCCCGACGTGGTGCTGCTGACCGGTGGGACCGATGGCGGCAACAGCGAGGTCCTGCGTGCCTGCGCCGGCGACCTCGTCAGCGGTCGATGGCGCGGGCCGGTGGTCGTCGCCGGCAACCGGGACGCTCGTGACGACGTCGGCGGACTTCTGAGTGAGGCCGGCTTTGCGATCGTCGTGACCGACAACGTCGTCCCGCGCATCGGCGTGCTCCACCCCGACGGCGCCCGGGCGGCGATCCGCGAGATGTTCCTGTCCCACGTCATCGGCGGCAAGCACCTCAGCAAGCGTGCCGACTTCACCGCCATGGTCCGTGGGGCGACCCCCGACGTCGTGCTCACCGGTGTCGAGCTGCTCGCCCGGGGGCTCGACCCCGACCACCCGGGTGCGGGCGACGTCGTCGTCGTCGACGTGGGTGGCGCGACCACCGACGTCCACTCCGTGGTCGAGCTCGATGCCGAGGACCGCGACGACCCCGACGGCCTGGGGCGCGAGGTCGTCGCGACCACGCCCGTCACCCGCACCGTCGAAGG
>JAGQUE010000163.1 GCA_020438665.1 Nocardioidaceae bacterium
CGCTACCACTGCGCCAATCGCCCCGGTGTGCGGAGAGAGACGTTAGCGCATCGCCCGGCCGATCTCACATCGGGCCCGGGCGCCCGCAGCCTTGTCCGGGCGGTCACATCCCGGGCAGCTCCGGGATGAAGCCGCTGAGGCCCTGAACCCAGTCCCAGCCGCTGACGGCCCAGCGCGGCCAGTCATAGGTCCTCACATAGCCGACCACCGCGGCGGCGATCACCACGAGGCCCGCGACGGTGAGCAGCAGCCGCCGGCGGCGTACGGCGGGGTCGAGGTCGCGCGCCCTGTCGGCGGCCTGCTGGGCCTTCTCCTTCATGGCGTGCACCCACCGCTGGGCCCAGTGCCACTCGAGGCCGAGGATGCTCAGCCCGACGATGATCCCGACGATCCCGGGGCCGGGGGTCACCATCATGACTAGACCAGCCCCGATGACCAGCACTCCCAGCACCGTGACGGTGATCTTGGTGAATAGACCAGTGATCGGATTTCGGTGCAGAGACGCGTGAATCCTTTGGAATCGGGCGGAAACTGCCGACCAGAAGCCTGAATCCGTAGAACTATCGGACTCCCCCACGCGCGCTCCCAGGAAAGGTTACGGTGCCGTAGAGGCACCTGGAACTGGGTCTCTGACCCTACCGGTGGACACCAACGGGGCAACTGTCAAGGGTTCCGCGTCATGGCCCCCAGCAGTGTCCGTCTCATCAGCGGAAGGCACCAACACCTAGGAGGTAGAGCACGATGGGCGAGAGCCACCCGCTGACGGGAACTCTGACTCAGGACGTCGTCCTGGACTGCGTCGACCTGTCCGGTACGACGCGCCAGCTCGAGGCTGAGCTCGCTTACAACGCGGAGGACCCCTTCGCGGTCACCATGACCTTCAAGACGCGCGGCGGCAACGTGCCGTGGGTGTTCCACCGTGAGCTGCTGCTCAACGGAATGTCGGACCCCGCCGGCGAGGGCGACGTGCGCATCTCCCCCAGCATCGACTTCGACGGCCGCGCGGTGACCGTCATCGAGCTGCAGTCCAACACCGGCTCGTTCGTGGCGCAGGCCCGGACCCCGGAGATCTATGACTTCGTCACCGGCACGCTGAGCATCGTGGCCCTGGGCGACGAGGTCATCGACGTCGACAAGATGATCGACACGCTGCTCCCCAGCATCTGAGCACCACCTGAGCCTTCCGCACCCCCGCCGAAGCCCGGTCCTCTCCTCTACCTCCTGAGAGGGTCCGGGCTTTCTGCTTCCCTGGAGCGCCACGTGGCGGCCGCCTCGCGCGTGACCGGCCCCGGCGCGGGGAGCTCCCGGTCGTTCCACCGGTGCACGCCCTGGACGTCGCGGGTCGTCGACGCCAGGAAGATCTCGCTGGCCGCCTCGAGGACCTCGATCGGCTCGTCCACCTCGCGGGCGCCGTACCACTCCAGGATCAGGGCGCGCGTCACGCCGGACAGGCAGCCGGAGGCCAGCGACGGCGTGCGGAGCTCGCCGTCGACGACATAGAAGACGTTGGACCCCGTGCCCTCGCACAGGTGGCCCTGGAGGTTGGCGAAGACGGCCTCGCTGGCGCCGCGCTCGTGGGCCCGGGCCAGGGCGACGACGTTCTCGGCGTACGACGTGGTCTTGAGGCCAGCGAGTGCCCCGCGCTCGTTGCGTGGCCAGGGCACGGTGATGACGCTCGTGGTCTCGGCCTGGGGGCCCATCTCGTCGACGACGACGCACAGGGTGGGCTGGGGCTCGCCGCGGCCCGAGCCGAGCGGCGCGTGCCCTGCGGTGTAGGTGATCCGCATCCGGCCCAGCGGCGCGGTGAACCCCTCGAGTACGGCCGCGACCCCCTTGCGGACCTCGGCGTCCTCCAGTGTCGGCAGCCCGAGGCCACGGACGGAGAACTGCAGGCGCTCCAGGTGGCGGGTGAGCGCGAACGGGACGCCGTCGAGGACCTTGATGGCCTCGAACACCCCGTCGCCGACGGTGAAGCCGTGATCGGTCACCGGGAGGGCCGGACCGGTCGGGTCGCTGAGAAGCTGTCCGTCCAACCACACGCGCATGGGGTCACTCTAGGAGCCGCCCAGCCCGTCAGCAGGATCGGGCCAACACGCGGCGGGGGTCTGATTTGGCCACTCCGGACCCATCCGTTAATGTTCTCGTCGCACCTCCGGCCAGCGGTTTGGCCGGGAGCGCGCGGACGTAGCTCAGTTGGTAGAGCGCAACCTTGCCAAGGTTGAGGTCGCGAGTTCGAGCCTCGTCGTCCGCTCGGAGAGGGTCTTGACCCATCCATGGTGGGTTGGCCGAGAGGCGAGGCAACGGACTGCAAATCCGTCAACACGGGTTCAAATCCCGTACCCACCTCGAATACACAGACCCGGGCGATTGGCGCAGTGGT
>JAGQUE010000164.1 GCA_020438665.1 Nocardioidaceae bacterium
CACCACGAGGGACAGTTCCGCCACCGACGGGCGCGACGTCAACGCTCGGGCGGCTTGGGTCTGCCAGGTCGCGATCGCAGCCTCCAGCCGGGTCGGGTGGACCGGGTGGAGCTGCTCACCGCGGGCGGTTGTTGGCCGGCCAGCGCAGGTCCAGGTACCCGGAGGCGAGGCCTTCGGCGGCGTCGAGGCGGCGGATCAGGTCGCGCACGTGGGACCGTTCCCCGGTCGGGGCCGGTAGCCGGGTCCGGTCCCGGGTGCTGGTCATGGCTCGTTCGTACTGCTCCAGGGACCGGCGTACCGCGTGGGTGGCGGCGAGCATCGTGTGCATGATCCACGTCCGCGCCGCCTCCAGGTCCCCGGTTGCGTCCGGGCGCACCACATCGTCGTGGCGGTGCCGGGAGGCGACCATGTGCCCGACGGTGGAGAGTGTCGCCACGACGTGCTCGGCGCGGGGATCTGGTGCTCCCGGGGCCGGCCAGCCGCGCGTGATGGTGAGCCGGTGCACGCCGACGGCGAGGTTCTGGAGGGGCGTCGATATCGGCGTCGACCCCGCCCCGGTGCGGCCCGAGCGCGGGAATGGCCCGCCACGTCTGAGCGCCGGTCTCGACGACCTCGGCCCAGGACCGCAGCCGCGCCGGCGCGGTCGCCGGGTGGACGTCGGTCAGCATCCGCCGCGCGGTCAGGTCCGCCTCCCGCAACAGCTCCCCTACCGTCCGCGCCCCCGCCCCCGTCAGGGGTGTGGTGGTGTCGTGGTCAGCCATGGCGGGACTCACCGACCAGGTCACCAAGGTCGATGACCACCGCCGACGCCACCGCCGGGAGCTGGTCGAAGGAGAGCGTGGCCAGCAGCCGCTCGGCTTCCTCGATGAGCTCCGGGACGTTCATTCCCGCTGCGGCCGCCGGCAATCCCACCTCGTCGAGCCGGGCCCGATCGCCGTCCTGGAGCAGCTGGACGGCCTTCTCGGCGAGCAGCAGCGCCCCCAGCCCGAGGCAGTGGTGGTGCGGGCGACGGCCGATCTGGGTCTCACCCAGATCGGCCGCCTCCGTCAACCACGCAATCACCTCCATCCACACCTCGACTGCGGTCCGGTCGGTCACCTTCGTCATCACGCTCTCCTCGCCTCCTGCGATCGCTTGTCTTGCCTGTCGTGGTGGGTTCTCATCCAGCCACCTCGCCGGACGTGTCCGCCAGCACCCGCCGACTCGATGTGGATAACCCCGGCAGGCGCCTGGGCGTCGGGCGAACAAACACTGAACCCAGATGCCCTATACGCAGCCGAGACCCCCGCGAGGAGTCACCCGTCGGGACAGAAAGGGCACAGTCCATGCACAGACACCCCGGGCGCAAGGCGTTGGCCTACGCCACACCCCTGTTCGTCAGCACCGTCATCACCCACGCCGTCCTCTCCGTGACCCCGCCACACATCGGCAGGCCGCTCTTCCTGAGCGGGCTTCTCATCGGCGCGATCCTGCTCACCGGCTGGGCCGAAGACGCCGCCGCCTTGATCCTGCTCCTCGCCCGTCCGGCCACCCGCGCCGAGCGAGCCACCCTCGCGCCCGCCGTCGCCCTCGTCCACGCCTGCGCACCCGACCTGCCCGTGACCCGGATGCGGGTTCGGGTCCAGATGCTGCCGCCGACCAACTCCTGGCCCGTCCTGCCCTTCGCCCGGCGCACCCTCCTGGTCAACCCCGCCCTCATCCGCGCCCTCCAACACGGCCGCCTCAGTTCCGGCCAGGCCGCCCACGTCATGACCCGCGCCGCTCTCGTCATCGACGCCGGACTCACCCGGTCCGACGCGTTCCTGACCTACTGGACCACCCCCTGGCAGATCCTCGCCGGCATCGGCGAAGGCATCGCCCGCGCACTACGCGGATTCCCCCTGGTCAGCTTCGCCTGGCGGGCACGGTTCTTCACCATCGGCATCGCCGTCATCCAAACCATCCACGACGGCCCCTACTGGCTCGCCGCCCTCATCGCCACCATCGGCATCCTCAGCTACGCAGCCCCCGCCTGGATCCGACACTGGGACGCCACTGACCGCATACGGCAACCACGCCCTGGCCATCTTCGCGACCCGGCAGGGCTTGGCAAGTCACCGCTGATCACCGCCCGACAGCCGCCTCAAGGGCTCGGAGGGCTGGCCCACGAAGTCCGCCGCTATTCCTCATTTGTTCCTCGGAAACAGTCAGAGCCCCTCGAAAGGGGCTCTGACCTGCGGTTATCTGGTGGGCGATACTGGGTTTGAACCAGTGACCTCTTCCGTGTCAGGGAAGCGCGCTACCGCTGCGCCAATCGCCCAAGTCTAAGGTTGAGGTGGAGACGGGATTTGAACCCGTGTACGCGGCTTTGCAGGCCGCTGCCTCGCCTCTCGGCCACTCCACCAAAGGGGGCCTTAACCCTCCGAGCGGATGACCGGCCTCGAACCGGCGACCTCAACCTTGGCAAGGTTGCGCTCTACC
>JAGQUE010000165.1 GCA_020438665.1 Nocardioidaceae bacterium
ACTGCATCACCGGGTGGGTGGTCTCCTGGAAGTGCTCGGTCGCGTGGCGCCGCGGTGAGGAGTCGCAGCAGCCGACGTGGCCGCAGTCCAGGCAGCGCCGAAGGGCGACCCAGACCGTCCCTTCCCGGATGCAGTCCTCGCACTCGGTCGCATCGGCGTCATCGACGTGGGGATACGCCGCCAGGTGGTCACACCCGACGTCGCGCCAGCTCGGCTCGCGGACCTGGCCGCGGCGCAGCTCCTCGCGCTGGCGACCCGCCGCGTCGAGCATCGACTCCTCCACGTCCAGCATGGCCAGCACCTCCGCTACGACGTCGGAGGCCACGTTGCCGGCACCGCGGATCTCCAGCACCCGGGCGCGCTCGGCCGCGATCATGGCCAGCCGGGCGCGGGTATAGAGCTCGCTGGGGGTCTCGACGTCCGGCGTCGTCGCCAGCCGCTCCCAGGCCGCGAAGTTGCGCTGGTCCATCCGCTCGCGCAGCAGGTCGAACACACCGTGCCGGTCCTCTGCCTCCAGTTGCTCCAGCTCGTGGAGCCCGGCCTTGGACGCCTGCTGGAGCAGCGTCGCCCGGGCCAGCGCGTCGTCCGCCGGGTCGGGCCCCGGAACGTCGAGACGCCGGGCCAGCCACGGCAGCGACAGCCCCTGGATGAACAGCGTCCCGGCCACCACCGTGAACGCCGACAGCAACAGCACCTCACGGTGGGGCGTCTCGATCGGGATGACGAAGGCGGCGGCGAGGGTGACCACACCGCGCATCCCCGCCCAGCCGATCAGGAAGGTATAGCTCGCGGGAGGCAGCCGGCCCGACCAGCCGGGACCGGGGCGCACCAGCAGATAGCGCACGGGGAAGACCCACACGAGCCGCAAGACGACCACGGTGGCGAGGGTGGCTGCGCAGACCGCCACCGACGTGCGCCAGCCGGCGTCGCTCGCGCCGACGTCGTCGAGGAGCCAGCGGGCCTGCAGGCCGATCAGCAGGAAGACCGCGTTCTCCAGGAGGAAGGCGAGGGTCCGCCAGTTCATCCGCTCGGCGATCCGCGACGAGGCGCCCTGGAGGATCGGCGCCTTGTGCCCCAGCAGCAGGCCGGACACCACCACGGCGAGGACCCCGGAGGCCTCGACGTGCTCGGCCGCGACATAGGCGGCGAACGGCACGACCAGCGAGATGGCGGTGTCGAGCAGCGGATCGCTGAGATGCTTGCGGACCCAGGCCACCAGCAAGAAGACCAGGAAGCCCACCAGCACGCCGCCACCGGCCGCGACCACGAAGTCCAGTCCGACGTCCACCATTGACACCGCTCCGGCCGTAGCGGCCACCGAGGTGCGCAGCGCCACCAGCGCGGTGCCGTCGTTGAGCAGCGACTCCCCCTCCAGGATCGTGACGATCCGGCGGGGCAGGCCGATCCGGCGGGCGACGGCCGTCGCCGCGACGGCGTCGGGCGGCGCGACCACGGCCCCCAGCGCGAACGCGGCCGGCCAGCCGACACTTGGCAGGATCGCGTGCACCACGACGCCGACGCCCAGCGTGGTGAACACGACCAGGCCGACCGAGAGCAGCAGGATCGAGCGCTGGTTGGCCCGGAAGTCCACGAGCGAGGTCTGCACGGCGGTGGCATAGAGCAGCGGGGGCAGCAGCCCGACCAGCACGATCTCGGGACCGAGCCGGATCTCCGGCATCCCCGGGACGTACGACGCCGCCACCCCCACGACCACCAGCAGCAGCGGGGCGGGGAAGCCGATCCGCTCGGCGATCGCCGTCCCGGTGAGGATGACGACGGCGAGGGTCACCAGGGCCAGGGCGATCTCCATCGGGCCATTGTCACGGGCGGGGGAAGCCCCGCCCTGGCCATCCCGGCGAGAGGCGGTCGGACCCCCGTGGTCAGGCTCGCTCGGCCACCCACCGCATCGGGTCGCCGTCGTCGAGCCGGTGGGACTCCACCACCTCGTGGACGTGGCCGAAGAAGGTCGGACCCTCGATCGCCAGCCGTTCCCTCATCGAGGGCAGCGACTCGTGGTCCTCGACCGACCAGTCGTAGTCCCGGGTCGCGACGGCGGCGTTCCACATCGCCATCTGACCGATCAGCCGCGAGAGCAGCGACCGGATCGTCTGCCGGTCCTCGTCGACGTCGAGCTCGATGGGCTGGTCGAGCTGGTCATCGGTGAGTCGTTCGGCCAGGCGCACCATCTCGCCGGTGAGCCAGAGGTGGTGCTCGACCACCGTGGTCAGCAGGTCCATGCCGGAGACCTCGTCTCGGACGGGCAGCCGGATGCTGCCGGGTGGGTGGAAGTGGACGCCGCTCGGGGCGCGATGTGCCAGGACGTGGTTGATCCCGTTTGCTCAGGCGTGGACAGCTGCTCAGCCTCGACTCACCGATTCGGTCGGTGATGTGAGGCTCAGGGCCGCAGGGCCCGGATCCGCTCGTCGAGGACGCGGCGACCCCGCCGGTCGACGACGACCTCGAGCACCTCGACGCCGCCCGCAGGTGAGGCGAGGGCGTGCTCGAGCTCCGGCAGATTGTCGACCCGCCAGTGCGGCGTGCGGGTGGCCGCGCACAGGCTGGCGACGTCGACGCCGTGGGGTGTCCCGAAGAGGCGGTCGTAGCGGTCGGCGTACGGCTCGGCGCCCTGTTCCAGCATGCTGAAGATCGACCCGCCGTCGTCGTTGACCACGACCAGGGTGAGGTCCGGGCGCGCCTCCTCGGGGCCGAGGACGAGGCCGTTGCTGTCGTGGAGGAACGTCACGTCGCCCAGGAGCGCCATCGCTCGGCTGCTCCGGGGTCGGCCGAGCGTCGCCCCGATCGCGGTCGACACGACGCCGTCGATCCCGGCGAGGCCGCGGTTGGCGATGACCTTGCGGCGGTCGCCGACGCGATAGCCGTGGACCATCAGGTCGAGATCCCGGATCGGGCTGGACGCGCCGAGGACCAGCAGCCCACCCGGCGGCAGGGCACGGCCGACGGCGCCGGCGACCTCGTGGGGGGTCAGCCCGGGCTCGGCGGCGAGGAGCTCGTCGAGCTGGCCGGCCACGGCCCGGTCGGCGGCTTGCCACGTCTCGAGCCAGGCGGGGTCGTCGGCCTCCTCGGGCTGATAGCCGGCGACCGGGTCGAGCTCGTGGTCGACCCGGAACGGGCGGCGGCCGATCGCGCTCGGCGTCGCCCAGATCTCGACGTCGTCCCGGTTGAGGAGACGGGTCACCGGCCGCGACAGGGTCGGGTGGCCGACCACCACGACCCGCTGGATCTCCGCACCCAGCTCGGTGTCGAGGAGCAGCCGATAGCAGCGCAGCGCGTGGTCGCCCGTCCGGCAGCCGGCGCTCGGCTCCGCGAACAGCGGCCACCCCGCCTCCTGCGCCAGCATCCGCGCCGGCGGTCCGGCGTCGTCCCCGGCGACGACGGCCGTGCGGGGACCCCGGGGAATGCGGATGTGGGCCAGACCACGCGATTCGGGGCCCGCAACGTGCGGTCTGCGTCCCATCGATGGGTCCGGCGACCAGCGGTCCTCGGGCACCAGCGGCTCGTCGAAGCGGACGTTGAGGTGGTACGGCGCACCGAGCGTGCTGCCCACCCGATGGGTGCGATAGCGCTCGGGCAGCCCGATCTCGGGCAGGGCACCGTCCGCACCGACGGCGAGGTCGACGGAGGCGACGGCCGGCCCGAAGATGCCCACCTGCTCGGTGGTCTGGTTGGCCGAGGTCCCCCGCAGCCGCTCCGGCCGGTCGGCGGTGACCGCGATCATCGGGACCTCGGCGTGGGCCGCCTCCAGCATCGCGGGGTGCAGGTTGGCCACGGCGGTCCCCGAGGTGCAGACCACGGCGGCCCGCGCACCCACCTTGGCCAGCCCCAGCGCGAGGAAGCCCGCCGAGCGCTCGTCGAGCCGGGTGTGGAGCCGCAGCAGCCCGGCGGCAGCGGCGTCGTACGCCGCGAAGGCGAGCGGTGCGTTGCGCGACCCGGGCGCGAGGACGAGGTCGGTGACCCCGCCTTCGACGAGCGAGACGACGACGGCACGACCCAGCCGGGTCGACGGGTTGCTCACGACCGACGATCCTGCCGCACGGTCCGCACCTCCGACAGCCGGGCCTCCCAGTGCGCGATCCGCGCGGGCGGCGCGGCGAGCCGGTCGAGCGCGGCGAGGTCGACGGCGGGCGTCCGCACGGGCAGGAACCCGTCGACCGGCAGCATCGCGTCGTCGCCCGCGACCACGTCGCCGGTCAGCAGCGAGACCGTCGCGAGGCCACAGGCGTGCGTCAGCTCCGGCAGGGCGGCGGCGAGCGCGACGCCCGCCGCGATCCCGACCGACGACTCCAGGGCCGACGACACCACCACGGGCAGGCCGATGTCCTGCGCGATCCGCAGGCAGGCGCGTACGCCGCCCAGCGGCTGGACCTTGAGCACCGCCACGTCGGCCGCCTCCAGGTCGCGCACGCGGTAGGGGTCCTCGGCCCGGCGGATCGACTCGTCCGCGGCGATGGGGACGTGGGTCCGCCGCCGCAGCTGGGCCAGCTCCTCGACGGTCGCGCAGGGCTGCTCGGCATATTCCAGCCCGCCGGCGGCGCGGTCGAGGGCGCGCAGCGCCAGCGCGGCGGCGTGGACCGACCAGGCGCCGTTGGAGTCCACCCGGATCCGACCCGAGGGCCCGAGGGCGTCACGGACGGCCTCGAGCCGCGCTTCGTCCTCACCGAGGGGTACGCCGGGGTCCGCGACCTTGACCTTGGCCGTCGAGCAGCCACTGGCCAGCACCAGCTCGTGGGCCCGCCGGGGCGAGACCACGGGGACGGTGACGTTGACGGGGACGCGGTCACGCACGGGGCGGGGCCAGTCACCGGCCGCCGCCTCCTCGGCGCAGCGCAGCCACGGCTCGGCGACCCTGGGTGGATACTCCAGGAACGGGCTCCACTCGCCCCAGCCGGCCTCACCGCGCAGGAGCACGCCCTCGCGGTGGGTGATGCCGCGGAACCGGGTCCGCATCGGGACCGACCACACGCGCACCGTCCCGGGGGCAACCTCGCTCATGCCAGCTCCTTGAGGGCGGTGCGATCGGTCTTGCCGTTGGCCAGGAGAGGCAGCGCGCCGAGGGTCACCAGCTGCCGGGGTGCCCAGGCCCGCGGCAGCTCGACCGCGGTGAAGTCGCGCACCTCGTCGAGCGAGACGTCGCCGACGACGAAGGCCACCACCCGCTCCCCCCACTCGGGGTCGGCGACGCCGAGCACCTCGGCGGCGGCCACCGCCGGATGCTGCCGCAGCCGGGCGGCCACGGCCGGGGTCGGCACGTTGACGCCTCCGGAGATGACGACGTCGTCGGCCCGCCCCAGCACCTGCAGCCGACCGTCCTCGCGCCAGCGGCCGAGGTCGGAGGTGACGAACCAGCCGTCCACCAGGGTCGTCCCGGTCAGCGCCGTGTCGCCGTCATAGCCGTCGAACAGCATCGGTCCCCCGAGCCGGATCCGGCCGTCGGGGTCGAGCTCCACCGCGACGCCGTCGAGCGGCACGCCGTCATAGACGCAGCCTCCCGAGGTCTCCGAGGAGCCATAGGTCGCCACGACGCGGACCCCGGCCTGCTCGGCTCGGCGTCGCAGCGCCGGGTCGAGCGGGCCGCCGCCGAGCAGCACCGTGTGGCAGTCCCGCAGCGCCGCGGTCTCGGTCGGCGACTCCAGCAGCCGGGCCAGCTGGGTCGGCACCAGGGCGAGGAACGCCG
>JAGQUE010000166.1 GCA_020438665.1 Nocardioidaceae bacterium
TGACGGGACTTGAACCCGCGACCACCTGGACCACAACCAGGTGCTCTACCAGCTGAGCTACACCCACCATGGGCCGACACCGGGGCTCCCCGGGCATCGAGCCGACGGGAGTCTACCCGTTGTCTGCGGCATCCTCCGCATCCGCGCCCGAGGACGGCGCCGAGAGCCCGGTGATGGAGCCCTGGTGGCGCACCGCGATGCTGCGGGCGAGGTCGCTGTCGGGCCCGGGCTGGGCCACGAACACCGCCTCGCGGTAGTAGCGCAGCTCTTCGATGCTCTCCTGGATGTCGGCGAGCGCGCGGTGGTTGCCCTGCTTGACGGGCGCCTGGTACCAGACCCGGGGATACCAGCGCCGGGCCAGCTCCTTGATCGACGAGACGTCGACGATGCGATAGTGCAGGAACGTCTCGAGCTCCGGCAGGTCCCGGGTGATGAACGACCGGTCCGTGGCGACGCTGTTGCCGGCGAGCGGGGGGCGGCTCCCGTCCGGGCAGTGCTCACGCAGATAGGCCAGCACCTGGGCCTCGGCCTCCTCCAGGGTGATGCCTCCGTCGAGCTCGTCGAGCAGCCCCGAGGTCTCGTGCATCGTGCGGACGTAGTCACCCATCTGCTCGAGTGCCTCGGCGGGTGGCTTGATGACCACGTCGACGCCGCTGCCGAGGACGTTGAGCTCGAAGTCGGTGACCAGCGCGGCCACCTCGATGAGTGCGTCGTTGCGCAGATCCAGGCCGGTCATCTCACAGTCGATCCACACCAGACGATCGTTCACGGGTGCACCCTACCGGCGAGGTGCGAGAGTGAACTCGCCGTGTCCCGGTCCGTGTGTTCCTCAGACTCGGTTAAGGCCTCTCATCTAGGCTCCACAACCGTGAGCGATCGCAGGGAATGGCTGGGGACCCTGATCCGGGTGGCGCTGGGTGTCATCTTCATCTGGGCGAGCTGGCACAAGCTGGCCGACCCCTACTCCAACGTGCAGGCGGTCAAGGCCTATGAGCTGCTCCCGTCACCGTGGTTCCGGATCGTGGGCTACACCCTGCCGATCGTGGAGGTGCTGATCGGCATCTGCCTCGTCACCGGCGTGATCACCCGGGTGACTGCTGTGTTTGCGGCGCTCAGCATGGCGGCGTTCATCTTCGGGATCATCTCCGTCTGGGTGCGTGACATCAACATCAACTGTGGCTGCTTCGGTGACGGTGGCTATGATCCCAACGCGCAGGACAAGTACCCCTGGGAGATCGCCCGCGACTCGCTGTTCTTCCTGATGGCGGCCTACCTCGTGGTGTGGCCCCGGACCAGGCTGGCGATCGACAACCTGCTGTTCCCGCGCCGTGACGAAAGGATCCTCGATGGCGAAGAAGTCCACTGAGCAGACCCGCGCGGAGCGGACCGCAGCACTGCTCAAGGAGCGGCAGGCGGCCGAACGTCGTCGCCAGCTGACCGTCATCGGCGGCATCGTCCTGCTCCTGGTCATCATCGCCGCCGGCGGTGCCTTCCTCATGTCGCGCGGCGACAAGGTCAGCAACAGCACGGTCAAGGACAGCGAGTACGGCCTCAAGGTCGGGCCCGACACGGCGCCGACCAAGGTCGTCATCTATGAGGACTTCATCTGCCCCATCTGCGGCTATTTCGAGAGTCAGACGAGCGAGAAGCTCGCTGCTGCGGCCGAGGCGGGCAAGGTGCAGGTCGAGTACCGGCCGATCTATCTCCTCCAGCAGTTCGGCGACTACTCCGAGCGCGCGGCCAACGCGTTCCGTGCGGTCTGGGTCCAGGACGGCAAGGACGCCGCGCTCAAGATGCACTCGGCCCTGTTCGCCGACCAGCCGTCGGAGGAGGGTCCCTACCCCGACGACGACTGGCTCGTGGCGAAGGCCGTCAGCGCCGGAGCCGACGAGGCCAAGATCCGGCCCGCGATCGAGGACATGGCCTACCAGGACTGGGTCACGGCGGCCACCGACGACGCGTCGTCGGTCCGCGGCACCCCGACGGTCTACATCAACGGCAAGATCCTCGAGGCCGGCACCATCGACGCAGTGGTCGCCCAGCTGCTGACCCAGATCGGCTGAGACAACCGGACGGAAGGAACCGCAGTGGCGAGCAACTCCTCACGGGAGCGTGCCCAGCGCACCGCCGAGCTCCTCAAGCAGCAGCAACAGCAGGCAAAGCGCCGCCAGGCGGGCATCGTCGGCGGCATCATGGCGGTGCTGCTGATCGTCGCCGTGGGCGGCGGGTGGTTCCTGTTGAAGTCCGACGGCCAGCCGGTCAAGCCCCAGGACAGCCAGTACGGCCTCGGCGTCGGTGACGACAACGCACCGGTGCACATGATCATCTATGAGGACTTCCTGTGCCCGGCCTGCG
>JAGQUE010000167.1 GCA_020438665.1 Nocardioidaceae bacterium
GGCTCGGTCTCGGGTGGATGCGTCGAGGGTGCGGTCTATGAGCTGGGCCAGGAGGTGGTCGCGTCAGGGGTCCCCGAGCTCACCCGCTATGGCGTCTCCGACGACGATGCATTCGCCGTCGGGCTCACCTGCGGCGGCATCCTCGACGTCTTCGTGGAGAAGGTCGACCGCGAGACGTTCCCCGAGCTGGGGGACGTCGCGGCCGACATCGAGGCGGGTCGCCCGGTGGCGCTCGCCACGATCATCGACCACCCGGATCCGTCCGTCGTGGGCCGTCGCGTGGTGATCCACCCCGATGAGCTGTCGATGGCGAGCCTGGGGAGCGACCGGATGGACGAGGCGGTCCGCGACGACGCGCTGGGGCTGCTGGCGCTCGGCCACAACGCCACGCTCTCCTATGGCCCCGATGGCGAACGACGCGGCGAGGGCATGCGGGTGTTCGTGTGGGCGTTCGCGCCCAAGCCGCGGATGCTGGTGTTCGGCGCGATCGACTTCGCCGCGGCGGTGGCGCGGGTCGGGTCGTTCCTGGGCTACCACGTGACGGTCTGCGACGCCCGTGAGGTGTTCGCGACCCACTCCCGGTTCCCCGACGCCGACGAGGTCGTCGTGGACTGGCCCCACCGCTACCTGCGCGCCGAGGTGGAGGCGGGTCGCGTCGACGCGCGGACGGTGCTGTGCGTGCTGACCCACGACCCCAAGTTCGACGTCCCCCTTCTCGAGGTGGCGCTGCGGCTCCCCAATGTGGCCTATGTCGGGGCGATGGGATCGCGGCGGACGCACACCGACCGGCTCGCCCGGCTTCAGGAGGCCGGGCTCAGCGGCGAGGAGATCGCGCGGCTGTCGTCGCCCATCGGGCTGGACCTCGGCGCGCGTACGCCGGAGGAGACCGCGATCTCGATCGCGGCCGAGATCATCGGCAGCCGCTGGGGCGGCTCGGGACGCAGCCTGGCCGACACCGACGGCCGCATCCACCACTGACTTCTTTCTCGTTCAAGTTCTGTACAGGGGCGGCCCGAGCGCGCTACTCTGCTTCTGGCTACGTAACCGTAGCTTTGGGAGGAGTCGCGGTTACGCAGTCCTCACCGCGGTTCCACCGGGAGACGGACGGGGGGTTCGTCCCCGGTGGACCGACGCGGGGACACGGAGCGCGGTCGGCAAGTGGGGTGCCGATCGCGCTTCGATCCATGTCGGGGCGTGGACCGGCGGGCTAGTGTGACCTCGGGCACACCGCGTGCCCGGCTGACACGTCCGGGAGCACGATGACGAGCACACGCGGCGAGCTGCACCAGCGCAGGCTCCGCGCCGTCCAGGCGTGGACCTCGTTCATCGAGTCGGGCGACCAGGCCTCGCCACTCGTGCGGCCCGAGATCCTCCGCTCCTGGGAGGTCTCCCGCGCCGCCATCACCCCCGACGTGCGCGAGGCGCCGATGGCCGACGAGTCCGACACTGCCGCCTTCTGGCGTGAGTCGCCGCTCCAGACCGCGGTGTCCCGCGTGGAGGCCGAGCTGCGGCGCACCGCCGAGGACGGCGACCTGGTGCTCGCCGTCACCGACGAGCAGACCCGGATCCTGTGGACCTATGGCGGCCGGGTGATGCGCCGCAAGGCCGAGACCGTCAACTTCGTGGCCGGCGGCCGGTGGGACGAGCAGTCGGTCGGCACCAACGCCCTGGCGATCGCCGCGCGGCAAGGCACGCCGTCCATGGTGTTCAGCGCCGAGCACTATGCCCCGATGGTGCACAACTGGGTCTGCTGGGCGGCGCCGGTCCACGACCCCCGCACCGGCACCCAGCTGGGCGTCATCGACCTGTCGACCACCTGGGACCGCACCCACCCCATCGGGCTCGCCACCGCTCGCGTCCTCGCACGGCTGATCGAGACCGCCATGCCCCACATGGGCGGGGCCCTGCTCCACGACACCGAGGAGGCCACGCCCGGCCTGGTCCTCACCGTGCTCGGCAACGTCGAGGCGCGGCTCGACGGGCAGCGGCTGCTGCTCAACCGGCGGCAGACCGAGATCCTCGCGCTGCTGGCCCTCCACCCCGAGGGGCTGTCGTCGGAGCACCTGCACGCGCTGGTCTATGGCGACCAGTCGGTGACGATGTCGACGCTCAAGGCCGAGGTGTCCCATCTGCGCAGCGCCCTGGGCGGCCAGCTCGCCAGCCGGCCCTACCGCCTGATGATGCCCGTGACCACCGACGTCGACACGGTGCTCGGCGCCATCCGCCGGGGCGATGTCGTCGGCGCGGTCGCGGCCTATGGCGGCGACCTGATGCCGGGCAGCAACTCACCGGCCCTCGCCGAATATGCCGAATATGTCGCCGTCGCCGTCCGCGAGGCCCTGCTCGCCCACCCCGAGCCTGCCGCCGTGCTCCGTTACACCGAGCTCGCTCCCTATGACACCGAGGTCGTCGAGGCCTGCCTGACCCGGCTGGCCGGCCAGCCGCACCCGTCGATCCCGCTGCTCAAGGGCCGGCTCGCTGCGGCGGCACGCTGAGCGGTGTCCCGCTCGAGGTCAGCAGAACTCGTCGAGCAGTCGGTAGTAGGTCAACCGGGACTCATCCGGGTCGCCGACGCCGTACGCCGCCATGAACGCGGCCGCCGCCTCCGCGCCGTACTGCGGGTTGAGGTCGGTGGTCGACATGCTGCGAGTGAGGAGCGCGAGGTCGAGGTAGCGGTCCGCCACCCCGAGCCGTCCCAGGTCGACCACGCCGGTCGGAGTCAGCGTCTGGGGGTCGAGCAGCAGGTTGGGCAGACAGGCGTCCCCGTGGCAGACCACGAGGTCGTGGGCCTCCGCTGCCTCCGCGCGCGACCGACCCGCCACGACCTCGGCGAGCAGGTTCTCGGCTGTCCGGCCGTGCCGGTCGGGGTCGAGGTTGTCCAGGTCGACCGACCCGGAGGCCGCCGCGCGCTCCGCGGCGGCGACGGTCACGGCGAGCCGGCGGTCGAAGGGGCAGTCGGCGACCGGCAGGTCGTGGAGGTCGCGCAGGAGGCCGGCGAGCCGCGGGAGGGCGTCGCCGACCCTGGCGGGGCGCAGGTCGCTGGCGGGGACGCCCGGCACCGCCGAGGTCACGAGCGTCGCGGACTCCGCGCCCTCGACCCAGTCGAGAACGGTCGGTGCCGGGAAGCCGGTGCCCGCCAGCCAGGCGACCCGGTCCCGCTCGGCCACCAGCTCGGCTCGAGTTAGGGGATCGCGAGCGGTCTTCGCGTACGCCGCGCCGTCGCGGCGGCGCCGTACCTCCGCCCGCGTAGCGCCGCGGGTGACGTCCTCCCACTGATCCACGGCTGCGCAGTCAACCACGGCGCGGTCAGTTCTCGGCCGAAGCTGTCACTTCTCGGCCGGAACTTCGGCCGAGAAGTGACAGCTTCACCGGCCGGCCGGTGAAACCGACGGCCCGCCGACGCCTCCCAACCCGCGACCAACCTTGCGTGTCTACGCTCCGGTGAGACCCACGTCACACCCACGCCTAGGGGAGCTACCGCATGGTCAAGATCAACCTCACCGTCGACGGCGCGAGCGTCGCCGACGACGTCGAACCGCGCATGCTGCTGGTGCAGTACCTGCGCGAGAAGCTCGGCAAGACCGGCACGGTCATCGGCTGCGACACCAGCAACTGTGGCGCCTGCACCGTCCACCTCAACGGCAAGAGCGTGAAGTCCTGCAACGTGCTGGCCGTCCAGGCCGACGGCGCCGAGGTCCTCACGATCGAGGGCCTGGCCGCCACCGCCGAGGGCGACCTCCATCCGGTTCAGGAGGCCTTCCGCGAGAACCACGGCCTCCAGTGCGGCTTCTGCACGCCCGGCATGATCATGCAGGCCGTCGACCTGCTCAACGAGAACCCCCACCCCACCGAGGAGGAGGTCCGTGAGGGCATGGAGGGCAACCTCTGCCGGTGCACGGGCTACCACAACATCGTCAAGTCCGTGCTCGCCGCGGGAGGTGCCCAGTGACGACCACCCAGGACGCGCCGGCCCCCGAGATCGGGCAGTCCCGCCGGCGCAAGGAGGACCAGCGGCTGATCACCGGTCGAACCCGCTGGACCGACAACATCGTGCTCCCGGGCATGCTGCACCTGGCGATGGTGCGCAGCCCGTTCGCCCACGCCAAGATCGTCAGCATCGACACGTCCGCCGCCGCGGCCGCGACCAACGTCGTCGCCGTCCTGACGGGAGCCGACTTCGGCGACGAGATGGGCGTGTGCATCAACGCCTGGCCGATCACCCCCGACCAGGTCACCCCCGGCCACCCGCCGATGCCCAGTGACCGTGTCACCTTCGCCGGCGAGATCGTCGCCGTCGTGGTCGCTCGCAGCGCCGCCGAGGCCCGCGACGCCGCCGAGCTTGTCGACGTCGAGTACGACGAGCTGCCGGCCGCGCTGGACCTCAAGGAGGCCGCGGAGGACACGGTGCTGGCCCACCCCGACCTCGGCACCAACAAGAGCGCCCTGTGGGTGTTCGACTCCGCCGAGGCCGGCACGGGCGGCAGCACCGACGAGGCGATCGCCCAGGCCCGCCAGGACGGCATCGTCATCGAGCGCGAATACCGCCAGCAGCGCCTCATCCCGGCGTTCATGGAGCCGCGCTCGGTCGTGGTCGACCCGACGGGGGAGCAGCTGACCATGTGGTCGGCGACCCAGATCCCCCACATCCTGCGGTTCGCCCTCGCGGCGACCACCGGGGTGCCCGAGTCCAAGATCCGTGTCATCGCCCCCGATGTGGGCGGCGGGTTCGGCGGCAAGCTCCAGACAACGCCGGAGGAGTGGATCGTCTGGGCCGTCGCCCGGCGGCTCGGCAAGCCCGCCAAGTACACCGAGACCCGCTCGGAGTCGCTGGTCTCCGGCCACCACGGTCGCGACCAGTGGCAGCGGTTGACCCTCGCCGCGACCAAGGACGGCGTCGTGACCGGCCTCAAGGTCGACCTGCTGGCCGACCTCGGCGCCTATGTCTCGCTCGTCGGCGGCGGCGTGCCGGTGCTCGGTGCGTTCATGTTCAACGCGATCTACAAGATCCCGGCCTACCACTGGCAGGTCCAGACGGTGTTGACCAACAAGACCTGGAC
>JAGQUE010000015.1:0-2545 GCA_020438665.1 Nocardioidaceae bacterium
CGGGATGCCGTACTTGAAGCCGAAGGAGATGACGGTGACCTTGAGCCCGACGGTCTCGGGGGTACCGAAGGCCTCCGCGATCCGGTCGGTCAGCTGGTGCACGTTGAGGTTGGTCGTGTCGATGACCAGGTCGGCGTCGCCACGCAGCTGGGCCAGGACCGCGCGCTCGCGCTGGAGGCCGTCGAGCAGCCGTCCGGTGCCTTGGAGCGGATGGGGGCGGCGGGCCGCCTCCTGACGCCGGACCAGCACCTCGTCGGCTGCCTCCAGGAAGACCAGGGTCGTGTTGCGGCCGGTGGCGCCGGCCGCCAGGTTGGCCTGGAGGCTGTCGAAGAAGCTGCCCGAGCGGACGTCGACCACGACCGCGATGCGCTGCTCGACGCCGCGGCTCTCGTCGACGAGGCGGACGACGTCCTTGAGCAGGCTCGGCGGCATGTTGTCGACGACATAGAAGCCGAGGTCCTCGAGCTCCTTGGCGGCGGTGCTGCGACCAGCCCCGGTCATGCCGGTCACCACGACCAGCTCGCCGCGTCCGGGTGCGCGCTCGTCGGAGTGGGGGGCGGGCTCGTCCATCAGTCCTCCTGGATCTCTCCGGTCGCGGTGTTGACCGTGACGGCCGTCCGGCCGGCGCTCGCGCGCTCGACCGCCTCCTTGATCGCGGCTGCCGTCCGTGGGCCGATGCCGGGGACCTGGGCCACGTCCTCGACGCTGGCGGCGCGCAGCCGCTTGAGGGAGCCGAAGTGCTTGAGCAGGGTCTTGCGGCGCACCTCCCCGAGCCCGGGCACCTCGTCGAGCAGGCTCTCGACCATGGTCTTGGACCGGCGCGAGCGGTGGTGGGTGATCGCGAAGCGGTGGGCCTCGTCGCGCACCCGCTGGAGGAGATAGAGGCCCTCGGAGGAGCGCGGCAGGATCACGGGGTCCTCCTCCCCCGGCAGCCACACCTCCTCGAGCCGCTTGGCCAGACCACAGATCGGGATGTCGTCGATGCCGAGCTCGTCGAGCGCACGCTGGGCCGCCGCGACCTGCGGGGGGCCACCGTCGACCACGACCAGGCCGGGGGCATAGGCGAACTTGCGGGGCTTGCCGGTCTCGGGATCGACGAGCATCGGCCCCTCCGGCTCGGCGCCGTCGCCCGGCAGCGCCGCGTCGCTGCGTGCCTGTTCGTCGAGCAGCCGGCGGAACCGCCGGGTGATGACCTCGTGCATCGAGGCGACGTCGTTCTGGCCGTCAACGCCCTTGACGACGAAGCGGCGGTATTCGCTCTTGCGGGCCAGGCCGTCCTCGAAGACCACCATCGAGGCGACGACCTCGGTGCCCTGGAGGTTGGAGACGTCGTAGCACTCGATCCGCAACGGCACCTCGTCGAGCCCCAGCGACTGCTGGATCTCCTCCAGCGCGCGGTTGCGCGTGGTCAGGTCACTGGCCCGCTTGGTCTTGTGGAGGGCCAGGGACTGGCCCGCGTTGCGGGCGACCGTCTCCTGGAGGGCGCGCTTGTCGCCCCGCTGAGGCACCCGGATGCGGACCCGGCTGCCCCGCAAGTCGGACAGCAGCTGTTCAAGGGTGGGCACGTCGGGCGGCAGCGCCGGCACCAGCACCTCGCGCGGGATGCTGTCGGACTCGCCGGCATAGAGCTGGAGCAGGAAGTCCTCGACCAGCTCCGGTGTCTCGCCCTCCTCGACCCGGTCGGCCACCCACCCGCGCTGGCCGCGGATGCGGCCACCACGGACATAGAAGATCTGGACCGCGACCTCGAGCGGGTCCTCGGCCAGCGCGATCACGTCGGCGTCGGTGCCGTCGCCGAAGACCACCGCCTGCTTCTCCAACGCCCGGTGAAGGGCGCCGAGGTCGTCACGCAGGCGCGCCGCGCGCTCGAAGTCGAGCTCGTCGGACGCGGCGTACATCTGCTTCTCGATGCGCTTGACGAAGCTCGCGGTGTTGCCGCCCATGAAGTCGCAGAAGTCGTCGACGATGCGGCGGTGCTCCTCGGCGGAGACGCTGCCGACGCAGGGCGCCGAGCACTTGTCGATGTAGCCCAAGAGGCAGGGGCGGCCGATCTGGCCGGAGCGCTTGAACACGCCGTTGCTGCACGAGCGCATCGGGAAGACCCGCAGCAGCAGGTCGACGGTCTCGCGGATGGCCCAGGCGTGGCTGTAGGGGCCGAAGTAGCGGGTGCCCTTGCGCTTGGCGCCACGCCCGACCATCACCCGAGGGAACTCGTCGGAGAGCGTCACGGCCAGCCAGGGGTAGGACTTGTCGTCGCGGTACTTGACGTTGAACCGGGGGTCGAACTCCTTGATCCAGGAGTATTCGAGCTGGAGCGCCTCGACCTCGGTGGCCACGACGGTCCACTCGACGCTGGCAGCCGTCGTGACCATGGTGGCGGTGCGCTGGTGGAGCCCCGCGATGTCCTGGAAGTAGGACGACAGCCGTGCCCGGAGGTTCTTGGCCTTGCCGACATAGATCACCCGGCCGCGGGCGTCGCGGAACCGATAGACCCCCGGTTGGGTGGGGATCGTCCCCGGCTCGGGCCGATAGGACTGGTGTCCAC
>JAGQUE010000015.1:2713-7806 GCA_020438665.1 Nocardioidaceae bacterium
GGGTCAGGTGACCTTGCCGGTCGGGGCCGAGGTCTTGGTGGCGGTCGTGTAGCCCGGTATGGAGCCGATCGCCGTCACCCAGATCTTGCGGCCCTTCTCGGAGGCCGTGAGGGTGAGCGTCGGGCCGGTCTGCCCCGCGATCTCCTTGCCGTCGGCATACCAGAGATAGGTGAACGTGGTGCCCTCGGTCCAGGCTCCCGGGTTGGCCGTCAGTGTCTGCCCCACGGCCGGGTTGCCGGTGATCTGCGGCATCGCCGGCGTGATCGTGCCGGCCGCGATCTGGGCCTGGGCCGTGTTGATCATGACGGGGTCGTAGCGGGCGTTGGTGGCCGTGACATAGACCGCCAGCTGTCGACCCACGATGTCACCCGTCGGCGTGTAGGTGTCGCCGGTGGCACCGGGGACGGCAGCGCCGTCGAGGCGCCACTCATAGGTGAGGTGATCAGGCAGCGGGCTGAAGCCCGAGACCACCGCGGACACGGGCTTGCCCACGGTCGGAGCCGTGGAGAGCTGGACCTTGCCCGGGCTCGGCCACGCGCTGGAGACGCCTCGCATCGTGACCTTGAGCGTGATGGTCGTCGTCGTCTGCGCGGTCACCGTCACCGTCACCTTGCCGCCGGCGAGGTAGCGCGACTGACCCTGTGAGGTCGCCTTGGTGCCGTTGTCCGGGAGCAGCGCGATGCCGTTGGTGTTGTTGATGACCTCGGCCACCAGCCCGCGCTGGTACTTCGCCGAGCCCGCGGCCGACGCATAGAACGTGCCGTCATCGACGCCCCGGCCGGACCGGAAGTCCAGGAAGATCTGGCCGCTGCCGTCGGAGGAGGCCGGGACGATCAGCCCCCGCGTTCCCTTGGCGTCACCGCGTCCCCGGAGGACGACGGTGTACTCGGTGGTCTTCGTCGGGAAGGTGAGCGTCTTGATCTCGCCCCTCGTGGTGATGCCCTGCATGACGCGGTAGGCCGACGACAGCGCCGTGGGCTTGGAGTAGCCGGTGACAGCGCCACCCATGACGCTGTAGAGGTCGCCGTAGTCGCTGGTGCAGTCCGGGTCGCACGGGCCGAGCCGCGAGTGGTCGAGGCCGTAGTTGTGGCCGAGCTCGTGGGCCAGGCTCTGCTGGAACCACCGGGCGTCGGTGCGCAGGATGCTGAAGCCGCCATGGGCGAAGGAGAGCGAGCCCATGCCTGCGCGGCCGGTGAGCCCCTCGCCTGCGCAGCTCGCGGGCATCAGCACGATCAGCTGGTCGGCGCCGCCGAAGTTCGCCTTGGGGAACCGCGCCGCCGCTTCCTGAACCGTCGGCCAGAAGTCGTTGCCGGCCAGGCCGCAGCCGGCCTCCGTCGTCGTGGCCGCCACGGTGTAGCGGACGATCTTCTTGGGCACCACGATCTTGCTGATCCTGCGGTTGGCCTGGCTCTTCCAATAGGCGGCCACGGCCTTGATCTGGCGCTTGAGGTCCGCGTCGGTCATCCCCTGGTCCCCCAGGTTGCCGGGCGCGGCGACGTACCACTTGTGGACGGTGCCCTTGACCTTCTTGGCCATCCCGTCGGGACCGAGAGCCGGCGCCGTGCTGACGGTGCCGCGCGTGACGGTGAGGCGGGCGTGCACGACCTCGGCCTTGCGGAGGGCCGCCGTGCCCTGCACCGCGCCGAGGGAGTCGGGGATCGCGACCGTGCCGCGGAAGCCCTTGCCGGCGTCGGCCTCGGACAGTCCGCGACCGGCGATCTCGACCAGCGGGCCCTCATAGGTCTGGACCGCGAACGCGGGGGTGCTCTCGTCCTCGGGGGTCGAGACGAGCAGCGTGCCGGAGATCTCGGTGGTGGCGGCCGTGGACGCGTCAGCCTGCGCCGGCGTCGATACGACGCCAGCGGCCAATGCCACCACAGCGCCCATCAGAGCGCTGTGAAGCAGGTACACGCTTGGGTGCCGAGCCATCCCATTGGTCCTTCCGACATCTCGAGGTTAGAAGTTCCATCGGGCATCAGTCCGGACAACTGACGGAACTTGTCTCCCGGATGCCCGAAACGGAAGAGAGGGCTAGACCGTTGACCTCGTGGGAAACAGCACCTCCGTGCTCGTGGTCACCTCGTCCAGGGCGTCCGTGAGCACCGCTACGCCGATGCCGGCGGCCGTCGGGACGGGGAGGTGGCCGTCGTCGAGCACGAACGGCGGGGTGACGTCGTGGCGGAAGTAGCGGTCGGAGGCGGAGGTGTCCCCCGGCAGGGTGAAGCCAGGCAGCGCCGCCAGCGCGACGTTGGCCGCACGCCCGATCCCGGTCTCGAGCATGCCACCGCACCAGACCGGGACGCCGTTGGCGTGGGCCACGTCGTGGACCCGTCTGGCCTCGAGGTAGCCCCCCACCCGGGCCGGTTTGATGTTGATGACGTCGCAGGCGCCCAGCGCGATGGCGGTGGCCGCGTCCCGAGCCGAACGGATCGACTCGTCGAGACAGATCGGCGTCCTCACCACCCGCGCCAGGCTGGCGTGCCCTCGGATGTCGGCCTCGTTGAGGGGCTGCTCCATCAAGAGCAGGTCGAACGGGTCGAGGCGGGCGAGCTGTCGAGCGTCCGCGAGGGTGTAGGCAGCGTTGGCGTCCACCTGGAGCAGCAGCTCGTCGCCGAAGCGCTCCCGCACCAGTCGTACGGGCTCGACGTCCCAGCCCGGCTCGATCTTGAGCTTGATGCGGCGGTAGCCCTGGGCCAGGTAGCGCTCGACGTGGTCGAGCAGCTCGGCATGGCTGTCCATGATGCCGACCGACACACCGGCGGGGACCCGGTCGCGGACCGCACCGAGGTAGCGGCCGAACGACACGCCGACGGTCTTGAGCTCAGCGTCGAGCACGGCCGTCTCGAGGACGTGCTTGGCCATCGGGTTGCCGCTGACCGGCTCGAGCGCCTCCTGCACGCGGCCGGCCGTGAGGTCGTCGCCGAGCGCCAGCACCCGGGGCAGCAGATGGTCGCGAAGGACCAGCTCGCTGCCGGCGAGGAACTCCTCGCTATAGAGCGGCTCGACGTCCGCCGCGCACTCGGCCCAGCCGTCGACGCCCTCGTCGGTGACGAGCCGGAGCACGAACGTCTCGCGGGTGTGGGACGTGCCGAACGACGTCCGGAAGGGTGTGACCAGCGGCATGCTCACGCGGCGCAGCTCGAGCAGCTCGATCCTCATGGGAGCTCCTTGTCCAGTCGATACCAGCCGGTGCACGAGACGCCTACCGCTGCATAACCCTCGCAGAGGGCTTGGCCGAGCCGCTCCCTGACGAGGCCACGCCAGGCCGACGCCTGGGCCGGGTCGCTCCGGCGCAGGGCGACGATGTCGGCGGGCGCCCTCACCCACCGGACCTCCGGAAGGGCGGCGTACGCCGGGAGCCGGTCGGGGCCGTCGGCGGCCTCCACCAGCTCGGGCGAGCCGATCGGCGGCTCCCCCGGGTCGGGCGCTCGCCCGGCGGCGCAGGCGACCGCGCGCGGGGAGTCCAGCCGCCACTCGGGCACGAGCCGGTCGGACTCGTCGTCGCCGTTGAGCAGGTCGCTCATGTGGCCATAGAAGGAGCGCTGGTAGTCGCGAGCCACGGCACCGAGCTTGGTCAGGTTGAACCGAGCGTTCCTCGCGACCAGGGGGTCGAATGTCCAGCGCAGGACGGTGATGCCGTGCTGCAGCGACCACGACCGCTGGTGCTGCTTGAGGGCGAACCCGACGCCGTGGTCCACGAGCCCCGGCCGCACGGCCGCGATGTAGCCGTAGCCGGCGCCCGGATCGTCGCGTCCGAGCACCGCTGCACCCACCAGCTCATCGCCGGAGCGGGCCACGCTGACGAGTCCGCCGGCATGGACCATGCTCTTGAGGATCTCGCTGGAGACCGGCAGCCCCTCAGGGGTGCGGCCCCAGACGGAGCCGAACAGCTCCGCCACCGAGCGCAGCGTCGCCATGTCGTCGGCGGCGCTGAGCTCGAGCGTCGGGGAGCCGGTCACCCGGCGACGATATCGCCGCCCTCGACCTTGATGGCGAACGGCGCGAGCGCCTTGTTGGCGGGGCCCTGGACGACCGAGCCGTCGGTGGCCGAGAACAGGCTGCCGTGGCAGGAGCAGTGGATGTCGCCGTCGACGAAGTCGGAGACGGGGCAACCCTGGTGGGTGCAGATGCTGCTGAAGGCGTGGAAGTCACCCTGGGTGGGCTGGGTGATCACCACCGCGGGCGCGTCGAGGATGACGCCGGAGCCGACCGCGACGTCGGCGGTGGCCGCCAGGGTGACGCCCGGGCTGCTGGACGGGCTGGCGCTGGCGTCACTGGCCGTGTCGTCGCTGCCGCAGGCCGCCAGCAGCGGTACGCCGACCCCCGCGATGGCGGCGCCGGCGATGGCCTGACGGCGGCTGAGTCGTTCGGTCATGGTCGGCTCCTCGACGATCGCGTGGCTCTCGGGGCTCCCCCGCGCCTCCGCCAATCTAGCGACGGGGTGTGCGCGCTCGGGATGGGACCTTGGTCGTAGCACCTCGAGCCTTGCGGGTGGCCGGGACCGTGGCGCGACCGCCGGTGAGCAGGGGCTTGAGGAACGCGCCGGTGAAGCTCTCGGGGTGCTCGGCCACGTCTTCGGGGGTCCCCTCGGCGACGACGATGCCGCCGCGGGAGCCGCCCTCGGGGCCCATGTCGATGATCCAGTCGGCCGTCTTGATGACATCGAGGTTGTGCTCGATCACCAGCACCGAGTTGCCCTGGTCGACCAGCCGCCCGAGGACCATCAGCAGCTTGCGGATGTCTTCGAAGTGCAGGCCCGTGGTCGGCTCGTCGAGGACATAGACGGTGCGGCCGGTCGACCGCTTCTGGAGCTCAGAGGCGAGCTTGACGCGCTGGGCCTCGCCGCCGGACAGCGTGGTCGCGGGCTGGCCCAGCCGGACATAGCCGAGCCCCACCTCGACCAGGGTGGTCATGTGGCGGGCGATCGCCGGCACGGCGGCGAAGAACTCGGCCGCCTCCTCGATCGGCATATCGAGGACCTCGGCGATGGTCCTGCCCTTGTAGTGGACCTCGAGGGTCTCGCGGTTGTAGCGAGCGCCGTGGCAGACCTCGCACGGGACATAGACGTCCGGCAGGAAGTTCATCTCGATCTT
>JAGQUE010000168.1:0-6386 GCA_020438665.1 Nocardioidaceae bacterium
GACACCCCGACGGAACCATCACCTTCCACCGACGATGCTGAGCGCCGTCGACCGGCGTCGGCGGCGCCTGGGAGGCTGGGACCATGGCCACCGTCGACGACGTGCGCGCCCTCGGGTCCGAGCTCGAGAGGTCCTATCAGGTCCATGTCCGCGGGCGGCTGAAGTTCCGGGTCGGGAAGCTGGTCTATGTGGCGTTCTCCCTGGACGAGACCGAGATGGGCTTCGCGTTCCCCAAGCACGAGCGGGAGACCCTGGTGGCGAGTGACCCGGCGAGGTTCCTCATGCCCTCAGCAGGCGACCTGAGGTTCCACTGGGTCGAGAGCCGACTGGCCGCGTTGGATCCCGGGGAGGCGCGTGAGCTCGTGGTCGACGCCTGGCGGATGGTGGTGCCTCAGAAGGTGTCGCGGGCCTATGACCTGGCTCATCCGGAGGGCCCCGGTTAGTCGAAGAGCTGGGCCAGTCCCAGGCGGAGCGCCGTGACGTCGCTGTCGATGGCGACCAGGTCGGCCTCCGGTGCCAGCTCGACCAAGGTGGGGTGCGCGGCATAGAAGCCGACGATCTTCCCGGCCTCGCGCGCCAGGAACATGACGTGGCGCAGCGCATCGATGGTCTGTGGGGAGGACGGCGAGGGGAATCCCATCGACAACGACAGGTCATAGGGGCCCACGAAGACACCGTCGATGCCGGCGACGGCGAGGATGTCGACGACGTGCTCCAGCCCGTCGGCCGTCTCCACCATCGGCAGGAGCAAAGGGTCGGCCCCGCCGCTGACCACGCCGAGCGCGGACCGGGCGACGCCCGCGCTCCGCTTGCCGCGGGGCGGGCTCAGGCACGCCGAGGCCAGTGCCCGTGCCTCATCGGCTGACTCGACCGCAGGCACGATCACGCCCTGGACCCCGGCGTCCAGCACCCTGCCGATCGTCGCGGCGTCGTGGGAAGAGACCCGTGTCAGCAGCGGCAGGTCCGCCTTCTCGGCGACGCGCAGCAGGCCCGGGACGTCGCCGGGCTCGAGCACACCGTGCTGCAGGTCGACGCCCAGCCAGTCGGCCGAGGTCAGGACCGACACCTCCAGGCCATAAGCGTCGAGGAAGCTGAGCCACAGTCCCCGTTTGCCCGAGGGTCGGCGTTGCGCGGCCGCGGCCCGAAGGTCGTCGGCGCAGTGCTGGACAGAGCCGACATCGGCGTCGCCATAGGCCATGAGCCGAATCCTGGACCGCCTCGGGCGATGTCGGCGCGGGCGTTCCGCTGAGCAGGTCAGCCGATGCCGGAGTCGCTGCTGTCGGCAGCGTGGGCGGCGTTCACTGATCGGTACGCCGCTGTTCGTTCGGGGTCATTCGAACTGCCCTCGCCATGGCCCCGGGGCGGTCCTAGGGTGCCAAGAGCCCGCTCTTTACTTTTCGGGTCCTCATGTGAAGGAGTGAGTCGAGATGCACACCCGCAAGGCCCTGCTCGCCGCGGCGGCGATCGTCGCTGTGACGTTCGGGGCGACAACCCCACCCGCGTCGGCCGGCCGACACCCCCACCCCGTGCGCACCACCCAGCTGACGCTGCTGGCGACGACCGACGTGCACGGCAACATCAACAACTGGGACTACTTCCGCAACGCCCCCTACACCGAGCGCACCGGCGACACCAAGGGGCTGGCGAGCGTGGCGTCGATCGTCGACACCGTGCGCGCGGACAAGGGCGCCCGCAAGGTCGTCGTGGTCGACAACGGCGACTTCCTCCAAGGCACCCCCCTCGACTACTACTACGCCGTTCAGGAGCCGGTGACCGAGACCGGCGTCGATCACCCGATGGCGGTGGCCTACAACACCATCGGCTATGACGCCCAGGTCGTGGGCAACCACGAGTTCAACTACGGGCTGCCGCTGCTCGGTGCCTATGTCAAGGACGCCGACTTCCCCGTGCTCGGGGCCAACGTCATCAGCGAGCGGACCGGACGGCCGGCGCTGCGGCCCTACACCATGATCAGCCGCAAGGTGGCCGGTGGACCGCCGGTCACCATCGGGGTGGTCGGCGTGACCACTCCCGGCTCCCAGATCTGGGACAAGGCCAACGTCGAGGGCAAGGTGCGCTTCGATGACATGGTCGACAGTGCCGCGAAGTGGGTGCGCGTCGTACGCGCACGCGGCGCCGACGTCGTGGTCGTGCTCGCCCACAGTGGCGTGGGCGGCGGCTCGTCCTATGGCGGCGACCTGCCGGCGGAGAACCCCGCCGACATCATCGCGGCTCAGGTCCCCGGCATCGATGTCGTCGTCGTCGGGCACACGCACCTCGACGTTCCCGAGCAGTGGGTCACCAACGAGGTGACCGGCAAGCAGGTGCTGCTGACCCAGCCGAAGTTCTGGGGCCAGACGGTCTCCGAGGTGGACCTCACGCTGACCCGGACCGGCGGCCGAGGCCGCGCCGACTGGACGGTGTCGACGATGGCGACGACGGCGCTGCGGTCCAAGGACTACATCGAGGACGCCACGCTGACCTCGGCTCTCGAGCCCTACCATCAGGCGACGCTCGACTATGTCAATCAGGTGGTCGCCCAGTCGGTCGTCGAGCTCCCGGCGACGGAGTCCCGCTATCGCGACACCGCGATCATGGACTTCATCCAGCAGGTGCAGACCGAGACGGTCCAGTCGGCCCTGGCCGGGACGGCCTATGCCGATACCCCGGTCCTGTCCATCGCGGCGCCGTTCTCACGGACCGCGGTCTTCCCTCAAGGCGACGTGACCATCCGTGACATCGCGGGGCTCTACATCTATGACAACACCCTGCAGGCGAGACTGCTGACCGGCCAGCAGGTGAAGGACTACCTGGAATACTCCGCGAAGTACTTCGAGCAGGTCGCACCGGGCGGCACCTTCGACCCGGCGACCATGACCAACGCGCCGGCCGGGGCCACCCCCGACTACAACTACGACATCATGTCGGGCGTCGACTACGAGATCGACCTGAGCCAGCCGGTCGGCTCGCGCATCGTCAACCTGACGATGCCGGACGGCACCCCGGTGGCGATGACCGACAGCTTCGTCGTGGCGGTCAACAACTACCGGGCCAGCGGGGGCGGCAACTTCCCCGGCATCGCGACCGCACCGGTGGTCTACAACGACCTCGTCGAGATCCGTCAGGTCCTCATCGACTGGGCGCTGGCGCGCGGCGTCATCGACCCCGCCGACTTCTTCGTCCCCAACTGGAGGCTGACGATCGCGGGCGAGCCCGCGGTCTGAGGCCGAGTCACCGGCGCCGGCCGGCGTCGCCGCCCGTCGTGGCGCGGCCGGCCGGCGCTCGACAGCACCAGGATCAGCCATGGAAGGCCGCGGCCACCGTGCGCAGGCGGGCCGCCGTGTCGGAGATCTCGTGGGCCTCGTCGCGGATGACCTGGAGCTCGCGGCTGGTCTCCTCGGTGGCCACCGTGACCTCGTCGAGGTTGGCCACCATCGAGGCGGCGGCACCGGCGACGGATGCGGCACTGCGGGCCATGACCGAGGTGGTGGCGGTCTGCTCCTCGACCGCCCCGGCCACGGTGACCTGGTAGTCGTTGATCTGCCCGATGAGCTCGCCGATGACCCCGATCTCCTCGGCCGCCTTCATCACGGCGGCCTGGATCGACTCGACCCGTTCCACCACCTGGCTGGTCGCCGAGGCCGTCTCGTGGGCGAGGTCCTTGACCTCGTTGGCCACCACGGCGAACCCCTTGCCGGCCTCGCCGGCGCGGGCGGCCTCGATGGTCGCGTTGAGCGCGAGCAGGTTGGTCTGCTCGGCGATCCCGGTGATCATCTTGACGACGTGACCGATCTCGCGGGAGGACTCGCCGAGTGCCGCGACCGTCACGTTGGTGAGGTCGGCCGCGGTGACGGCCTCGGCCGCCATCCCGGCGACCTTGCCGGCGTTCTGGGAGATCTCGGTGATCGAGGATCCCATCTCCTCGGCCCCGGAAGCGACCATCTCGATGCCGCTGTCGACCTCGTGGGCGGCAGCGGTGACCTGGGCGGCGAGCTGTTGGGTGGACGCGGCGGTCACGGTGATCTGGTCGCTGCTGCCGACGAGCTTGACGACGGTGCCGTCGAGCTGGTCCACGGCGGCCGTGACCTCGCGGATCACGGCAGTGGAGCGGTCCAGGGTTGTGTTGAGGGCGGCGGCGAGGCGGTCGAGCTCGGTCTTGCCCTTGCCGGTGTCGAGCCGGGTGGCGACGTCACCACTCTCGAGGACGCGGGTGGCGGCGTCGAGGGGCTGCTTGATACTCCGGCCGACCACCCACGCCAGCAGCCCGAAGACGACGAGGACGGCGATGGCGATCCCACCCATGACCTGGAAGGCGGCCCACTCGACGGCACGGACCTCGTCGAGGTAGTTGACCGAGCCGATGACCCAGCCCCACGGCTCGTAGCCGGCGACATAGGCGGCCGTCGAGGTCGCGTCGCTCTCACCGGGTTTCGGCCAGGCATAGCTGACGAAGCCGGAGCCGTCCCGGCCCGCCGTCTCGACCATGTCGGCGAACGGCGTGTGGCCGTCGGCATCGGTGCGGCCCGCCAGCGGTTGACCCTCGAGTGACGAGTCTGCCGGATCGAGCAGCATGGTGCCGCTGGTGTCGAGGACGAACACCGAGCGACCGTCCTGGGTGCGTGCCGCCTGGAGGTCGGCGATCGCGGCAGCCTGGGCCTCGCCGCGCGTCATGGTGCCGTCATCGACGGCCGCGCCATAGCGCTCGACGAGGCCGTGAGCCATCTCGACCACGCCCCGGGTGGCCTGCTGGCGTTGCGTCATGACGCCGTTGGCCTCGTGCACGGCGGCGAACACGGCGGCACCGCTGAGGGCGAACGTTGTCAGCACCAGGAGCGCGACCAGGCGCGCCTGGATGGTGAGCGTCGAGATTCTGCGCATGCGTGCCCCCTCGGCCCCGAAGCCGTCAGGATCACTATCGGCGCTGTGTGGGCGGTTGTGAGGGATAGCGCCCGACGAGGCTGCGAGGGCGCGCCCTCGACACCGGTCAGCGGTGCTGCGACGGGTCAGGAACGGGGAGCCCGGTGCACCCGAGGACCGAAGACGCCGGCGGGCCCCGGCAGCGAGTCGCTCTCCCAGGTGTCGGCACCGTCGACCATGGAGGCCGAGAGCATCATCGCCCGGACCCAGCGGGGTGAGCCGAGGCAGTGCGCCGGGACGCTCAGCCGGACGAGGTCACGGCGATAGTCCACGACATGGTCGACCGCACAGCGGTCGGTGGCGAGGTCGCCATAGAGCCGCGCGGTGCCGCGCCAGTGGCCGTCACGCACCCAGACGACGGCGTTCGTATAGAGGAAGCGGACCCGATCGGCGTGCCTGAGCGTGACGCTGAAGCCGAAGGTCTCCCGGCTGTGGTCGAGCTCGGCGAGATGGGCGACGATCACCACCTGGTCATGCCGATAGCTGACGCGTGCCCCGGTCAGGTCGCCGAAGGCCACGTCCGTGGCCCAGGACACCTCGCTGGCGTCGGTGGCGTCGACATGGACGACATCGCCGTCCCAGTCCGGGCCCCGCCAGGTCTCCGCAGAGGACGCGGCTGGAGTCCCCAGCCCGAGGACGACGGCCAGGAGGGCAGCAGACAGGGCGGATCGCCGTACTCGACCCACCGCCCGAGATGCGTGAGTCACCCTGACAGCACAGCACAGATCGGTGACGCATCCGTAGGGAACGGCCGCTTCTTTGCCGTCCCTCGGGGGCTGGTCGATGGCGTCGCCGGGCTGCTGTGTCCCGCGCGGATGATCGGTGTGCCAGTCTGACCCGCATGACCGGAGTGGAGCTGGGGCTCGAGCGTTGGCATGCCGCGGTCGCGGCGCAGGACCCGAGCGGGTTGCCCGCAATCATCACCGATGACGCCGTGTTCCACTCCCCCGCGGTGCATGCGCCGCAGCCCGGTCGCGACGCGGTGGTCGCCTATCTCACGGCGGCGTTGCGGGTGTTGGGGCCGCACTTCCGTTATGAGCGGTCCTGGCGCAACGAGAGCTCGGTCGTCCTGGAGTTCGTCACCCGTCTGGACGACCGCGAGGTCCACGGCGTCGACATCATCGAGTTCACCGAGGACGGACTGATCCGCGACTTCACCGTGCTGGTCCGACCCCACTCGGCGCTGACGAAGGTCATCGAGCACATGAGCGCGGAGCTGGCGCGGATGCTGGGCCGCTGAGCAGTCGGCCTGGCTCGGCCGACCGACGCAGATTACAAAGACCTCTTTGCAACGACTTCTTTGTGGTCTAGGCTGGCGATATGGATCGCACCTCAGCCGTCTCCCCCGACCCGGCCGGCCTCAAGGCGCTCGCCCACCCCGTCCGGCTGCGCATGCTCGGGATGCTGCGCATCGACGGCCCCGCGACGGCGACCTCGCTCGCCGAGCGGCTGGGCCTCAACAGCGGCGC
>JAGQUE010000168.1:6491-8109 GCA_020438665.1 Nocardioidaceae bacterium
CGACGCCGGCGACCCCGAGGCGATGACCTCCTACCTCCACGCCGTGGCCGCGCTCTATGCCGACCTCCAGCAGCGCTCGCTGATCGAGCGGCAGTTCCTCCCCGAGGAGTGGCAACGGGCCACCACGCTCAGCGACTGGGCGATCAGAGTGACGCCGTCCCGGGCCAAGGCGTTGATCGATGCGCTCGTGAGTGCCATCGAGGCCGAGGAGGAGGCGCCGGACGAGACCGAGGGCGCCGTCCCCTTCGTGGTCCAGCTGTCGTCCTTCCCCATGCCTGGTTCGGTGCTGCCATGACCGCCGTACGACGCGGCGCGCGACGCCCGCTGGGCGGCCTGCTGACCGCCGAGGCCATCTCGACGACCGGGACGCGCGTCTCGATGATCGCGCTGCCGTGGTTCGTGTTGACCACGACCGGATCGGCGACTCAGACCGGCCTGATCGCCTTCGCCGAGCTGCTGCCGCTGGTGCTGAGCAAGGCGTTCGGCGGCCCGGTGATCGATCGCGTCGGCGCCCGGCGCGTGGCCGTCGCCTGCGACGCACTGAGCCTCGTCGCGGTCGGCCTGGTCCCGCTGCTCCATGCGGCCGGGCTGCTGTCGCTGCCGCTGCTGTTGCTGCTCGTGGCGGTCGGTGGGGCGCTGCGCGGCCCCGGTGACGCCGCCAAGAACTCGCTGATCCCGGCCATCTCGACGACCGCCGGGGTCTCGCTCGAACGGACGACGGGGCTCTCCTCGAGTGTCGAGCGGACGGCCTCGATGCTGGGGGCCGCCCTCGCGGGCGGGCTCGTGGCGTGGCTCGGACCGGCGCAGGCACTGGTGGTCGACGCAGCGTCGTTCGGCCTCAGCGCCGTGGTGATCGCGTGGGCCACGGCCCGACTGGCGCCCGCGCCGGGCGCGACGACCGACACCGGAGAGGCGGCGCCCGATCCGGCGGCGGAACCGGGCGGCTATTGGTCCGACCTGCGTGCCGGCTGGCGGTTCCTGCGCCAGGAGTCCGTGGTGCTCGCGCTCTCGCTGATGGTCGCGTGCACCAACCTGCTCGACATGGCCTATGCGGCCGTGCTCGTTCCCGTGTGGGCCCACGACAGCGGCCGCGGCGCAGCGACCGTGGGCCTGGTCTTCGCGGTCTTCAGCGGGGCCTCGATCGTCGGGTCACTGGTCGCCGCGGCCTATGGCGAGCGGCTGCCGCGGTTCCGCATCTATGTGCTGGCCTTCCTCATCACCGGCCTCCCCCGCTTCGTGGTCCTCGCCGTCGACGCCCCGCTCGTGGCGGTGCTGACGGTGAGCGTGGTGGGCGGCATCGCCTCGGGGTTCCTCAACCCGATCCTCGGCGCCGTCTTCTTCGAACGGGTGCCGGCACCGCTGCTCGGGCGGGTCAGCTCGCTCAACTCCGCGCTCGCCTGGTCGCTGATGCCCTTCGGTGGTGTGCTGGGAGGCCTGGTCGCCGACGGGCTGGGGATCGGCCCCGGCCTGACGGTGATCGGCGTCGCCTATCTCGCCGCCACCATGGCGCCGCTCGTCATCCCGTCCTTCCGCGCCATGGACCGGCCGGGCGCCGCGCGCCCCGTCGTACTCGCCGAGGCGCCCGGGACGTCATAGGGCTTAGCGGTGGATCCGGGCT
>JAGQUE010000169.1 GCA_020438665.1 Nocardioidaceae bacterium
CAACCTGGGCCGCGACCACCTCGACTTCCACCGCGACCTCGAGGACTACTTCCAGGCCAAGGCCTCCCTGTTCACCGCCGAGCGTGCGCGTCGGGGGCTGGTCAACGTCGACGACGAGCACGGCCGGCGACTGCTGGACCAGGCGGCCATCCCGATGCGGACGTTCTCCACGGCAGGGAGCGTGGCCGACTGGCGCGCGGTCGATGTCGAGCTGACCGCCTCGGGCTCGCGGTTCACCATCGTCGGCCCGGACGGCACTGCCCAGCGGACCGGGGTCGCCTTGCCGGGCGACTTCAACGTCGCCAACGCCCTCGCGGCCGTGGCAGCCTCGGTCGAGGCAGGGTTCGACGCCGCCGCTGTCGCCGGAGGGCTCGCCGCAGCCGGGGGAGTGCCGGGCCGTCTCGAACGGGTCGAGGCCGGCCAGGACTTCACCGTCGTCGTGGACTACTCCCACAAGCCCGACGCCCTGGCCGCCGCCCTCGCGACCCTGCGACCCCTCACTGACGGCCGCGTGATCGTGGTGCTCGGAGCCGGCGGCGACCGCGACCCCGGCAAGCGGCCGATCATGGGGGAGGTCGTGGCGCGCGCCGCCGACGTCCTGATCGTCACCGACGACAACCCGCGCACGGAGGTGCCGACCGCGATCAGAGCCGCCGTGCTGGCGGGCACCCTCGGCGGCCGGGCCGAGGTCGTCGAGATCGGCGACCGCCGGCTGGCCATCCGGGCGGCGGTCCACCGCGCCGCTCCCGGTGACATCGTGCTGATCGCGGGCAAGGGTCACGAGACCGGACAGGAGATCGACGGCACCGTCCACCCTTTCGACGACCGGGTGGTCGCCGCCGAGGAGCTGGCGAACCGATGATCTCCCTCACCATCGCCGAGCTGGCCGCACTGGTGGATGGCACCGTCGCCGGCGACCCCACCACGCTGGTCACCGGGGCCGCCTCCCTCGACAGCCGTACGGTCGAGCCGCGCGGCCTCTTCGTCGCCATCAGCGGCGAGCACGTCGACGGCCACGACTTCGCCGAGGCGGCGGTCGCGGCGGGGGCAGCAGCGGTGCTCGGCAGCCGCCCGACGGCAGCCCCCACGGTGGTGGTCCCCGATCCGGTCGCGGCCCTCGGCCGGCTGGCCCGCGCCGTCCTCGACCGGCTCCCGAGCCGACCGACGGTCCTCGCTCTCACCGGGTCGCAGGGCAAGACCGGGACCAAGGACTACCTCGCCCGAGTGCTGGCGGCGGTGGCCCCCACGGTGGCCACCCGCGGCAACCACAACAATGAGCTCGGCGTCCCACTGACCGTGCTGGAGGCGACGCCGGAGACGGCCTTCCTGGTCGTGGAGATGGGAGCGCGAGGGATCGGCCACATCTCCTATCTGTGCGGGATCGCGCCGCCCCAGGTCGCCGCCGTCCTCAACGTCGGCACCGCCCACATCGGCGAGTTCGGCTCCCGCGAGGCGATCGCGCGCGCCAAGGGGGAGATCGTCGAGGCGCTGCCGACCGCCGGCACGGCCGTGCTCAACGCCGACGACGACCTCACCGCCGCGATGGCCACCCGCACGGCCGCCCGGGTGCTCTCGTTCGGCAGGGAGGGCGACGTGGCGTGGCGCGACATCCGGCTCGACGAGCTCGGCCGGCCCTCGTTCCAGCTCGGTCACGCGGACCGGTGGGTGCCCGTCACGCTCCACCAGCTCGGTGAGCACCAGGTGGCCAACGCGTCGGCCGCTGCCGCCATGGCCCTCGCGGCGGGGGTGCCGCTCGACACCGTCGCCGCCGCGCTCGAGGGCGCCACGGCCGGCTCGCGGTGGCGCATGGAGCCCCACACCCGGGCCGATGGGCTGCTTGTCGTCAACGACGCCTACAACGCCAACCCCGCGTCGATGGAGGCGGCGCTGGAGACGCTCGCCGCCATCGGGTGTCGCAGCGGCCGCCGCAGGGTGGCCGTCCTCGGCGAGATGCGCGAGCTGGGCGAGCAGTCCCGGTCCGGCCACCTGGAGGTCGGTCGGGCGGCCGCGCGTACGGGTGTCGACCTGCTCGTCACCGTCGGCCCCGAGGCCGACGCCATCGCGGAGGGAGCGCGCGCGGAAGCGTCCTGGACCGGGATCGCGATCACCACGGCGGGGCGTGACGACGCACTCGACCGGGTGCGGAACAATGTCACGGCCGACGACGTGGTGCTCGTGAAGGCGTCCCGTGGGGCGGCCCTCGAGGTCGTGGTCGACGGCTTGCTGGCACACCGTGACGGGATCGACGAAGGGACCGACGGCTCGATGAGGACCGGGCGATGAGAGCGATCCTGTTCAGCGGCGGACTCGCCTTGCTGATCTCGCTGCTCGGCACCCGCGTCGCCATCAGCGTGCTGTCGGCGCGCGGCTATGGCCAGGAGATCCGCGACGACGGACCGACCACCCACCACACCAAGCGCGGCACGCCCACGATGGGCGGGCTCGTCATCATCTTGTCGGTGTTGCTGGCCTATTTCCTCGCCCAGCTGATCACCGGCTCCGAGCCGTCGGCGTCGGCGATGCTGCTGCTGTTCCTCTTCGTGGGCCTGGGTTTCGTCGGTTTCCTCGATGACTTCATCAAGATCGTCAAACAGCGCTCGCTGGGCCTGCGGAGCAAGGCCAAGATGATCGGTCAGACGGTGATCGCGCTGGCCTTCGGACTGCTTGCGACCTCGCCGATGCTCGAGGACGCCAACGGCCGGCGCCCGGCCTCGCTCGACATCTCCTTCCTACGGGACCTGCCCATCGCGCTGCCGTCGTTCCTCGTGATCCTCTTCATCTGGGGGATCATCGCGGGCTTCAGCAACGGCGTGAACCTCACCGACGGTCTTGACGGACTGGCGACCGGAGCGTCGGTGATGGTGTTCGGGGCCTACACACTGGTGAACATCTGGC
>JAGQUE010000170.1 GCA_020438665.1 Nocardioidaceae bacterium
GCGCGGAGCGAACGGACGTACGCCGTGCTGACGGACCTAGGCCGACCGCGGGTCGCGGCTCGAAGCGGCGGACAGGGAGAATCAGCCCCATGACCACCAACCTCACCGTCGTCGTGCTGGCCGCCGGAGGCGGGACCCGCATGAGGTCCAAGATCTCCAAGGTCCTGCATCAGGTGGGCGGTCGCAGCATGATCGGCCACGTGCTGACCGCGGTCCAGGCGTTGGAGCCGACCCGTGTCGTGGCGGTGGTCGGGACCCAGCGGGAGCAGGTCGAGCCCCACATCCTCGACTATGTCCCCGACTGCCTGCTGGCCGTCCAGGAGGTGCTCGACGGCACCGGCGGCGCGGTGCGGGTCGCGATGGACACGTGCGGGGTGACCTCCGGGACGGTGATGGTGGCCTATGGCGACACGCCGCTGCTCGAGGCCGAGACGTTGCGCGAGTTCGTGGCCGAGCACGATGCGGCCGAGCGCGCGGTGAGCATCCTGACCGGTGTGCTCGACGAGCCGTTCGGCTATGGCCGGGTGGTCCGCGACAGCGACGGCGACGTCGAGGCAATCATCGAGGAGAACGACGCCACGCCGGACCAGCGCGAGATCCGGGAGATCAACTCCGGCATCGTGGCCTATGACGCCGAGTTCCTCGCCAGCGGGCTGCCGCGGCTGACCAATGACAACGCCAAGGGCGAGTTCTATCTCACCGATCTCGTCCGGCTGGCCCGCGAGGACGGACTCACGGTCGGCGCCCACCTGATCCACGACGTGCGTCAGACCGAGGGCGCCAACGACCGTGCCCAGCTGGCCGAGCTCGGCAAGGAGCTCAACCGCCGCATCGTCACCCGGTGGATGCGCGAGGGCGTCACCGTGATGGACCCGGCCACCACCTGGGTGGACGCCGACGTGACGCTCGCCCCCGACGTGACGATCCTGCCCGGAACCCAGCTGCTCGGTGCCACCGCCGTCGAGGAGGACGCCGTGATCGGCCCCGACACGACGCTCAAGGACTGCGAGGTCGGTGCCGGGGCGCGGGTGGTCCGCGCTCACGCCGAGCTCGCGGTGATCGGCGACAACGCCATCGTCGGCCCGTTCGCCTATCTGCGCCCGGGGTCGACCCTCGGGATCGGCGCCAAGGTCGGGACGTTCGTCGAGACCAAGAACGCCCACCTGGCCGACGGCGCCAAGGTGCCCCACCTGTCCTATGTGGGCGACGCCGAGATCGGCGAGGGCACCAACATCGGGGCCGGCACGATCTTCGCCAACTACGACGGCGTCAACAAACACCACAGCAGGATCGGGCGGCACGTCCGCACCGGGTCCGACAACGTGTTCGTCGCCCCGGTCGAGGTCGGCGACGGGGCCTCCACGGGCGCGGGCGCGGTGATCCGGCGCGACGTACCGCCCGGTGCGTTGGCCGTCTCCGGCGGCCCCCAGCGCAACCTGATGGGCTGGGTCGAGCGTCGCCGCGAGGGCACCCAGCAGGCCGAGGCCGCGCGCGCGGCGCTGGCGGCCCGGGAGCCCGACGACGCCGAGGGCGACGGCGGAGCCGGCCCCGACGCCGGCGGCTAGGGCCCGAGGCTCGGCGGCCTGGCTCGGACCAGCGTTCGGGCCGGGGTTGGGCTGGACCCTGCCCGTGGGGGAGAATCGTCGGGGACGACCGTCGAGCAGGGGAGACACGATCGCGTGAGCGGGATGAAGCGTGCGACGGAGAAGAACCTCATGGTCTTCAGCGGCCGGGCGCACCACGACCTCGCCACCGAAGTGGCTCATCTCCTCGGCACCGGCCTGGTCCCGACCTCGGCCTATGAGTTCGCCAACTCCGAGATCTATGTCCGCTACGAGGAGTCGGTGCGGGGCTGCGACGCCTTCGTGATCCAGAGCCACACGGCGCCGATCAACAAGTGGATCATGGAGCACCTGATCATGGTCGACGCGCTCAAGCGCGCCTCGGCCAAGCGGATCACGGTCGTCATGCCGTTCTATGGCTATGCCCGGCAGGACAAGAAGCACCGCGGCCGGGAGCCGATCTCGGCCCGGCTCATGGCCGACCTGTTCAAGACCGCCGGCGCCAACCGGCTGATCGTGATGGACCTGCACGCCGACCAGATCCAGGGCTTCTTCGACGGCCCGGTCGACCACTTGATGGCGCTGCCGATCCTGGCCGACCACGTCAAGGCCAAGTACGGCGCCCAGCGGCTGGCCGTGGTGTCGCCCGATGCCGGCCGGATCAAGGTGGCCGAGCGCTGGTCGAGCCGCCTCGACGGGGCACCACTGGCGTTCATCCACAAGACGCGCAACATCGACCGGCCCAACGAGACGGTCGCCAACCGCGTCGTCGGCGACGTCCGCGACCGCATGTGTGTCCTGGTCGACGACATGATCGACACCGGCGGCACCATCGTGAAGGCGGCCGAGGCGATCATGGCCGAGGGCGCAGCCGGGGTCGTGGTGGCCGCGACCCACCCGATCCTGTCCGACCCGGCGGTCGACCGGCTCAAGAACAGCCCGATCACCGAGGTGGTCGTGACCAACACCCTTCCGCTCAGCGACGACATGCGCTTCGACAAGCTGACGGTGCTCTCCGTCGCCCCGCTGCTGTCCCGTGCGATCCGCGAGGTCTTCGAGGACGGCTCCGTCACCTCGATGTTCGACGGCCACGCCTGACCCTGGCCCACCTTCTCGGTGGGGGCGTCGACGCTCAGCCGAGCCTCCGGAGGGCGTCAGCCGAGCACCCGGAGGGCGTCGTCGACGGCGTCCTCCCACGACCGCCGTAGCGCGGTGGGGACGTCGTCGCGGGCAAGTTCTGCCACGAAGGCGTCGACCTGGTCGCGGGTGAGTCGGAGCCGGGGGAAGGCCCGGCCGAGCATGGCGGCGAAGCTCGGGCCGCGCCCGATGGCGAGGTCGACCGACTCCCGGGTGTAGGACTCCACGAACGGCCCCACCAGCGCGGCCTGCTCGACGTCCCAGAGTCCCTCGGCGAGCGCGCTGAAGGCGCGGTTGGAGATGTCGGCGTCCTCGACCAGCGCCGACCAGGCAGCCACCTTGGCCTCCACCGTGGGACGGGCGGCGAGCGCCCGCGCCTCGCCGAGCACCCCCTCGACGGTCGCGTCGGCGGCCCGCTCGCGCGCGAGCCGCTCGACGTCGACCGCGCCCAGAGCAGCGAGCCGGTGGAGGGCGAGCCAGCGCAGGGTCGGGTCGACCGGCACACCCTCCGCCGTGACCCCCGCGGTCAGCCACGACTCGAGCAGATCGGCGTCGGGGCTGCTCAGGGCCAGCGACCGCGTCCACGAGACCGCGAGGCTGCGCTCCAGTGGGATGGGCTCCTGAGGCCCGGCGAGCGCTGCGGAACATGTGGCGGCGACGGTGGCGACGGCGTCC
>JAGQUE010000016.1 GCA_020438665.1 Nocardioidaceae bacterium
GGTCTCGATCGACCAGAAGTCCACCTCCAAAAACCCCCGCTCGACGGTCGGCACCATCACCGAGGTCTATGACTACCTCCGCCTCCTCTATGCCCGCGCCGGGCGCCCCCACTGCCCGGTCTGCGGCTCGCCGATCGAGCGCCAGACACCCCAACAGATCGTCGACCGCATCCTCGGCCTCGAGGAGGGCAAGCGCTTCCAGGTGCTGGCCCCGGTCATCCGCGGCCGCAAAGGCGAATATGTGGAGCTGTTCCGCCAGCTCCAGACCCAGGGGTTCAGCCGGGCCCGCGTCGACGGCGACATCCACCCGCTCGACAACCCGCCGACCCTCAACAAGCAGCAGAAGCACACCATCGAGGTGGTCGTCGACCGGCTGGCCGTCAAGGCGACCGCCAAGCGCCGGCTGACCGACTCGGTCGAGACGGCACTGGCGCTGGCCGCCGGGCTGGTCATCATCGACGTCGTCGACGCGAGCGACGACGACCCCCACCGCGAGCTGCGGTTCTCCGAGCGGATGGCCTGCCCCAACGAGCACCAGCTCGACACCGATGAGCTCGAGCCCCGCTCGTTCTCCTTCAACAGCCCGTTCGGCGCCTGCCCCGAGTGCCACGGCCTCGGCACCCGCATGGAGGTCGACCCCGACCTCGTCGTTCCCAATCCCCGTGCCACGCTGGGCGAGGGTGCCATCCAGCCGTGGAGCGGCGCCCACGTCGCCGACTACTTCCTCAAGCTGATGCACGCCCTCGGCGAGGAGCTCGGCTTCGACCTCAACACGCCGTGGGCCGACCTGTCGGCCAAGGCCCGCAAGTCGATCATCGAGGGCCACCCGACCAAGGTCCACGTCGTCAGCACCAACCGCTACGGCCGCCAGCGCGCCTACTACGCGCAGTTCGAGGGCGTCCGCACCTACATCGAGCGCCGCCACCGCGAGGCCGAGTCCGACACCAGCCGCGAGCGCTTCGAGGGCTATATGCGCGAGGTGCCCTGCCCGGCCTGTCAGGGCAGCCGGCTCAAGCCGGTGTCGATGGCCGTCACCCTCGGCGGCCTCAACATCGCCGCGCTCTGCGCGCTGCCGATCAACGAGGCGTCGGAGTTCCTCGCCACCATCGAGCTGTCCGCGCGCGAGCGCCAGATCGCCGAGCGAGTGCTCAAGGAGATCCAGGAGCGGCTGACGTTCCTGCTCGACGTCGGGCTCGACTACCTCTCCCTCGACCGGCCGTCCGGGTCGCTCTCGGGCGGTGAGGCCCAGCGGATCCGGCTGGCGACCCAGATCGGCGCCGGCCTGGTGGGCGTCCTCTATGTCCTCGACGAGCCATCCATCGGCCTCCACCAGCGCGACAACCAGCGTCTCATCGAGACCCTCATCCGGCTGCGCGACCTCGGCAACACCCTCATCGTCGTCGAGCACGACGAGGACACCATCCGCACCGCCGACTGGGTCGTCGACATCGGGCCCGGCGCCGGCGAGCACGGCGGCCAGGTCGTCCACAGCGGCGGCGTCGCCGAGCTGCTGGCCCATCCCGACTCGATGACCGGTCTCTATCTCTCCGGTCGCCGCGAGATCCCCGTCCCCGAGGTGCGCCGACCGCTCACCAAGGGCCGGGACCTCGTCGTCAAGGGCGCCCGCGAACACAACCTGCGCGACATCGACGTCCGCTTCCCCCTCGGCGTCTTCACCGCCGTCACCGGCGTCTCCGGCTCCGGCAAGTCCACCCTGGTCAACGACATCCTCTACACCTCGCTGGCCAAGCAGATCTACAACGCCCGGGCGGTGCCGGGGCGTCACACGACGATCACTGGCCTCGAACACGTCGACAAGGTCATCCACGTCGACCAGTCGCCGATCGGCCGCACCCCGCGGTCCAACCCGGCCACCTACACCGGCGTCTTCGACCACATCCGCAAACTGTTCGCCTCGACCCCCGAGGCCAAGATGCGTGGCTACCTCCAGGGCCGGTTCTCCTTCAACGTGAAGGGCG
>JAGQUE010000171.1 GCA_020438665.1 Nocardioidaceae bacterium
ACATCCAGGTCGAGGCGCTGGACCGCGCCCGGCTGCTCTCCGACATCACCATGGCGCTCTCCGACGCCCACGTGAACATCCTCAGCGCCTCGCTCACCACCACCCGCGACCGCGTCGCCAAGACCCGCTTCACCTTCGAGATGGCCGACGCCAAGCACCTCGACACGGTCCTCAAGGCCGTCCGCGCCGTCCCCAGCGTCTTCGACGTCTACCGGGTCACCCAATAGCCGCCACGACAACCCTCGCCGAGTGCTGACACGATGTGACGACTCGGCGGGAGATGTGGGGGTCAGCCGGAGAACTCGTCGGCGGCGCGGCGGGCCATGTCGAGGAAGGCCTGCCGGGAGGCGAGGTTGTCCTCGAGGTCCTTGACCTTGCGAGCGTCGCCCTGGGCGCGGGCCTTGTCGAGGTCGGACTCGACCTTGGCGATGGCCGACTCGAGCTGGGTGACCATGTCGTCGGCACGGCGGGACTTCTCGGGGTCCGACCGGCGCCAGTGCTCCTCCTCGAGGGAGCGGATCGCCTGCTCGACCTTGCGCAGCCGCCCCTCGAGGTCCTTGATCCGGTCGCGGGGGACCTTGCCGGCGGCCTCCCAGCGCTCCGCGATGTCGCGGATGGCCCGCTTGGCGGCGTCGAGGTCGGTGACGGGCACCAGGGCCTCCGCCTCGACCAGCAGGCCCTCCTTGACCTCGGCGTTGGCCGCGAACTCCTGGTCCATCTTGGCGTTCTCGGCGTCGCGGGCGCTGAAGAAGGTGTCCTGGGCGCCCCGGAACCGGGTCCACAGCGCGTCGTCGACGTCGCGGGGCGCGGGTCCGGCGGCCTTCCACTCGCGCATCAGGTCGCGGAACGCGCCTGAGGTGGGACCCCAGTCGGTGGACGAGGCCAGCGCCTCGGCCTGGGCGACGAGCCGCTCCTTGACCGACTGGGCGCCGGCGCGGCGCTCGGCAAGCTCGGCGAAGTGGACCTTGCGGCGACGGGTGTAGGTGGTGCGGGCACTGGAGAACCGCCGCCACAGGGCGTCGTCGGTCGCCCGATCGAGCCGCGGCAGCCCCTTCCAGGTGTCGAGCAGCTCGCGCAGCCGGTTGGCGCCGTTGCGCCAGTCGTTGCTCTCGGCGAGCTTCTCGGCCTCGGCGACGATGCGCTCCTTCTCGACCTTGGACTCCGCCGCCTTGGCGGCACGCTCGGCCTTGCGGGCCTCGCGCTGCTCGGCGATCACCGGCGACATCGCCTCGAGCCGGGCCAGCAGGCCCGCGAGGTCACCCACGGCGTTGGCGCCCTCGACCTGGCCGCGCACCCGCTTGACCGACTCGGTGGCCTCCTCAGGGCTGAGTACGCCGGCGCCGAGGCGCTGCTCGAGCAGCCCCACTTCGAACTCCAGGGCGTCGAAGCGGTCGGTGAAGAACTTCAGCGCTTCCTCGGGCGAGCCCTCGGGGTATTGGCCGACCGGGCGTTCGCCGTCGGCGGTGCGGACGAAGACCGTCCCGTCCTCGTCGACCCGACCCCACTCATGGCTCGTCACGTCAGTCCCTCTTCGCCCTGCCGGGCCCCACGGCCCGGAACACGGGCCCATGCTAGCCATGAGCCTCGTCTCGCCGAGGCGCAGTATTGCCTGCCAGCGGGCGATGCGGCCAGGTGCGGTCCGTCTCGGTAGGCTGCGCTGGTGCTGATCGCCGGCTTCCCCGCAGGTCCGTGGGGCACCAACTGCTATGTCGCCGCCACGGCGCCAGGCACCGAGTGCCTCGTCGTCGACCCCGGCAAGGACTCTGCCGACGGCATCGCCGAGATCGTGCGGGAGCACCGGCTCAAGCCCGTCGCGGTGCTGCTGACGCACGGGCACCTCGACCACATGTGGTCGGTCGCGCCGGTGGCCGGGACCTATGACGCCACCGCGTGGATCCACCCCGGCGACCGCCACCTGCTCAGCGACCCGCTGGCGGCCATGTCACCCGAGACGAGCCGGATGTTCCTGGGCGGCGACTATGCCTGGGCGGAGCCCGACGACGTCCGCGAGCTGGGTGACGGCCAGGAGCTGGAGGTGGCGGGGCTGCGGGTCGTGGTCGACCACACGCCCGGCCACACCAGGGGCTCGGTCGCCTTCCGGACGCCGTACGACGCCCCGGACGGGCCGCCGGTCTCCGAGATCATGTTCTCGGGCGACCTGCTCTTCGCCGGCTCGATCGGCCGCACCGACCTGCCCGGCGGGGACCATGCGGCGATGCTCGCCAGCCTGCGCGACAAGGTCCTTCCGCTGCCCGACGACATCGTGGTGCTGCCCGGGCACGGCGACCAGACGTCCATCGGTCGCGAGCGCGCGACCAACCCCTACCTGCTGGAGCTGCTCCACGAGGGCTCCGCGGGCCGAGTCACCCGAGGTCTGTGAACGACAGATGAGCAAGATCGCCCCGCTGAGCGGGTTCCCCGAGCTGCTGCCCGACCAGCGCGTCGTCGAGCGCGAGGTCGTCGCGTCGCTGTCGCGCACCTTCGAGCTCCACGGCTTCGCCAACATCGAGACCCGCGTGGTCGAGCCGCTCGACCGGTTGGCCAAGGGCGGTGAGATCGACAAGGAGATCTACCTCCTGCGCCGGCTCCAGGCCGGCGACGGCGACGAGACCACACCCGACAAGGTGCTGGGTCTCCACTTCGACCTGACGGTGCCGTTCGCCCGCTATGTCCTCGAGAACGCCGGCAAGCTGGAGTTCCCGTTCCGGCGGTTCCAGATCCAGCCGGCCTGGCGCGGCGAGCGCCCCCAGGAGGGCCGCTACCGCCAGTTCACCCAGGCCGACATCGACATCGTCGGCCGTGACGAGCTCCCGTTCCACCACGACGTCGAGGTGATGCGCGTGATGGTCGAGGCCCTCGACGCGCTGCCCGTGCCGGCCCTGTCGTTCCAGGTCAACAACCGCAAGCTGATCCAGGGGTTCTATCGCGGCCTCGGGCTGCCCGATGTCACCGCGGCCATCCGGGTGATCGACAAGCTCGACAAGCTGCCGGCCGAGACCGTCGCACAGCTGCTCGTCGACCAGGCCGGCGCAAGCCCCGAGCAGGCCGCCGCCTGTCTCGAGCTGGCCACGATCCGCACCGCCGACACGTCGTTCGTCGAGCGCGTCCGCGCCCTGGGCGTCACCGACGACCTGCTCGAGCAGGGGCTGACCGAGCTCGCCGCCGTCCTCGACGGCTGCGCGTCGGCGGTCAACACGCACGTCACGGTCGAGGCCAACCTCCGCATCGCCCGCGGCCTCGACTACTACACCGGCACGGTCGTGGAGATCTTCATGGCCGGCTATGAGCGGCTCAAGTCGGTGGGCGGCGGTGGTCGCTACGACGCCCTGGCGAGCGACGGCCGGTCCACCTATCCGGGGGTGGGCGTCTCCTTCGGGATCTCCCGGACGCTGATCCCGCTGCTGGCCGATGGCGTCCTCGCGGGCAGCCGCTCGGTCCCCTCGGCCGTCCTCGTCGCCCTGGTCGACGAGGAGGGCCGGGCCGCCAGTGACGCGGCCGCTGCGGCGCTCCGGGCCCGCGGCATCCCGTGCGAGGTTGCGCCGTCACCACAGAAGTTCGGCCGCCAGATCCGACTCGCCGAGCGCCGGGGCATCCCGTTCGTGTGGTTCCCCCAGGCGGACGGCAGCCACGAGGTCAAGGACATCCGCAGTGGTGACCAGTCCGTCGCCGACCCCCAGACCTGGACACCGCCGGCGCAGGACCTGCGTCCCCGCGTGGTGACCGCCGAAGAGCAGAAGGAGCAACCCTCGTGATCCGCACCCACGACGCTGGAGCGCTGCGCGCCGAGCACGCCGGACAGACCGTCACCCTGGCGGGCTGGGTGGCACGGCGCCGCGACCACGGGGGTGTCGCGTTCCTCGACCTGCGCGAGGCCAGCGGGGTGGTCCAGGTCGTCGTTCGCGACGAGGCGGTGGCCCACAGCCTGCGCAACGAGTTCGTCCTCAAGGTCACCGGCGAGGTCGCGCTGCGACCCGAGGGCAACGCCAACCCGGCGCTGCCGTCGGGCGAGATCGAGGTGATCGCGGCCGACGTCGAGGTGCTCAACGCCGCGGCCGTGCTGCCGTTCCCGATCGACGACCACGTCGACGTCGGGGAGGAGGCGCGGCTCAAGCACCGCTACCTCGACCTGCGGCGACGTGGGCCCAACCGGGCGCTGCGGCTGCGCAGCAAGGTCAACAAGGCGGCCCGCGACGTCCTCGACGGCCACGGCTTCGTGGAGATCGAGACGCCGACGCTGACGCGCTCCACGCCCGAGGGCGCCCGCGACTTCGTCGTCCCGGCCCGGCTCCAGCCCGGCAGCTGGTATGCCCTGCCGCAGAGCCCCCAGCTGTTCAAGCAGCTGCTCATGGTCGCCGGGATGGAGCGCTACT
>JAGQUE010000172.1:0-4514 GCA_020438665.1 Nocardioidaceae bacterium
CAAACACAATGTGGCCCCGGTCGTGGACGGATCCGGCGTTTCACGCACGACGACGGCGGGCGTGGCGCGGAGTTGTCGGCCCCGCCCCGTACCCTGGTGCGGTGCTCGACGCCGCTCCTCCGACCGCGCTGGTCCGCCGCGCCCGCAAGGTCGACCGGGTGCTCGCCGAGACCTATCCCGACGCCCACATCGAGCTCGACTTCGACGACCCGTTCCAGCTCCTGGTCGTCACGGTGCTGAGCGCCCAGACCACCGACCGGCGCGTCAACGCCGTACGCCCGACGCTGTTCGCCGCCTATCCGACGCCCGAGGCGATGGCGGCCGCCCCGCGCGAGCATCTCGAGCAGATCGTCGGGCCGCTGGGCTTCTTCCGGGCCAAGACCGACGCGCTGCTCAAGCTGAGCCACGCCCTCGTGGAGCGCTTCGACGGCCAGGTGCCACCGCGCCTCGACGACCTCGTCACGCTGCCCGGCGTCGGCCGCAAGACCGCCAACGTCGTGCTCGGCAACGGCTTCGGCATCCCGGGGATCACCGTCGACACCCACTTCGGCCGGCTGGTGCGCCGCTTCGGCTGGACCACCGAGACCGACCCGGTCAAGGTCGAGCACGCCATCGGCGCGCTGTTCCCCAAGAAGGACTGGACCGAGCTCAGCCACCACCTGATCTGGCACGGCCGGCGCATGTGCCACGCCAAGAAGCCCGCCTGCGGCGCCTGCCCGGTCGCTCGATGGTGTCCCTCCTTCGGCGAGGGCCCCACCGACCCGGTGCTCGCGGCCGCGCTGGTTCGCACCCAGGGGCCCGCATGAGCGGTCGCCGCCCCTGGCGGCTGATAGCCGCCCTCCTGCTCCTTGCCCTGTCGGTGAGCGCCTGCGGCGGCGCCGACGACCAGCCAGCGTCCCAGCGCCTGCCGGCGGTCACCCTCGACGCTCTCGACGGCGGGGACCCGGTCGACCTGGCCTCGCTGCGCGGCCCGATGGTGATCAACCTGTGGGCGGCCTGGTGCGGGCCTTGCCGCCGGGAGCTGCCGATCTATGCCCGGTTCGCCGACAAGTACGCCGACCAGGTCGGTGTGATCGGCATCGACTGGAACGACCCCCAGGCTCAGGCGGCGCGCGACCTGGCGCGCCAGTCGGGGGTCCACTACCCGCTCTATGCCGACCTCGACCTCGACATCAACGGCCAGGGCCCGATCCCGGTGATCCGCGGCCTCCCGGCGATCATGCTCGTCGACGACCAGGGCGACCTGGTCCACTTCGACTATGTCGAGATGACGTCCCTCGACCAGCTCGTCACCCTCGTCAACGACAACCTCGGGACGTCGCTGTGAGCGCCGAGCGGGCCGTCGCTCCCCGCCCCGTCCCCGACTGGCTCGAGCCGGTCCGCCGGGGCGCGGCGTCGATCACGGCCGCCGACCTGACCGGCTGGCTCCCGCCGGCCGACGCAGCGCCCCGACGAGGGGCCGTGCTCATGCTGTTCGGCGAGGGTCCGGCCGGCCGCGATCTGCTGCTGACCGAGCGCGCCCACGACATGCGCTCCCACCCGGGTCAGATCTCCTTCCCGGGCGGGTCGGTCGACGAGGGCGAGACGGCGGTGGAGACGGCCCTGCGCGAGGCGCGGGAGGAGACCGACCTCGACCCTGCCTCCGTGGAGATCTTCGGCCAGCTGCCCGAGCTGTGGCTGCCGCCCAGCAACTTCGCGGTCACCCCGGTGCTGGCGTGGTGGCACACCCCGTCGCCGGTCGCGGTCGTCGACCCGGGCGAGGTCAACGCCATCCTCCGCGAGCCGATCGACGAGCTGCTCGACCCCGCCCACCGCATCTCGGTGCGCCATCCTTCGGGCTATGTCGGGCCGGGGTTCACCATCGGCGAGGACAAGGACCTCATCTTGTGGGGGTTCACCGCCGGCATCATCTCGCGACTGTTCGACTTCGTCGGCTGGACGCAGCCCTGGGACGAGTCCCGCACGCGCGATCTCCCCGACTACATGATCCGTCGCGCTGTCGATGGCGCCACGGGTGACCCGAGGGAGCGCCAGTGAACCTCCTCGACTGGTTCCTGCTGCTCCTGGTCCTGGCCTATGCGCTCAGCGGCTATTGGCAAGGCTTCGTGACCGGTGCCTTCGCCACGATCGGGCTGCTGTTCGGCGGCGCCGTCGGCATCTGGATCGCCCCCCACGCACTCGGCGACGCCGACCCGTCGGTGTGGGTCTCCCTGGGGGCGCTGTTCATCGTGATCCTGTCCGCGTCGCTCGGACAGGCGCTGCTCCAGTTCGCCGGCGCCAAGCTCCGCGACGCCATCACCTGGCAGCCGATCCGCGCGGTCGACGCCGTCGGCGGCGCCCTGCTCAGCGCGCTCGCCGTGCTGCTGGTCGCGTGGGCGCTCGGCGTCGCGGTCTCCGGATCACGGCTCGGCCAGATCACCCCGTTGGTCCGCAACTCCGCGATCCTCGCCAAGGTCGACGCCGCCCTCCCCGACGGCGCCGACCGGATGCTGCGGGCCTTCGACAACGTCGTCGGGACCAGCTTCTTCCCGCGCTACCTCGAGCCGTTCGCCCCCGAGCGCATCGTCGAGGTCGGTCCCGGCCCCAAGCGGCTCCTCAGCGACCCCGACGTGCTCGACGCCGGCGACAGCATCGGCAAGATCCGCGGCGTCAACAGCTGTCGCCAGGGCATCGAGGGCTCAGGGTTCGTCTATGACACCAACCGGATGCTCACCAACGCCCACGTCGTCGCGGGCGTCAAGAACCCCGAGATCACCATCGGCGACCAGGTGCTCGACGCGACCGTCGTGGTCTATGACCCCGACCTCGACATCGCCGTCCTGGCCTTCGACGACGCCGCGCTGCGGCCGCTGCCGTTCAACCTCGACGGCAGGGCCGGTCAGGGCGTCGCCATCCTCGGCTATCCCCAGGACGGCCCGTTCAACATCCAGACCGCGCGCGTGCGCGCCGAGCAGCGGCTCCGGTCGCCCAACATCTATGGCACCGACACGGTGATCCGCGAGGTGTTCTCGCTGCGCGGCAACGTCCGCCCCGGCAACTCCGGCGGCCCGATCATCGACTCCAGCGGTCAGGTCGTCGGCATGGTCTTCGCGGCGTCGGTGACCGACCCGCAGACCGGCTATGCACTCACCGCCGACCAGCTGCGCGAGAGCGCCGCCGCCGGCATCACGACCAGCAGCGGGGTCTCCACCCAGGCCTGCGCGGCCCACTGAAGCGTCTAGGCCTGACGTCTAGGCCCGACGTCTAGGCCAGCGGTCGCTCAGGAGCGCTTGAGGGCGGTCGCCGTCTCCTGAGCCTGGTGGATGGCGCGCTCAGGGGCCTTGACCTGCCGGACCTTGCGATAGCCGAGGAAGCCGAGCAGGGCCGCCAGGAGGAAGTAGGCGCCCGCCACGATCAGGAACGCCCAGTGCAGCGACAGGCCGTGGCCGTTCCAGTTGATGAGGAACGCGAAGGCCACCGACAACATGATGACGGCCAGGATCGCCAGGAACGCGGCGACCGCGAACATGCCGGCCCCCGTCCCGCCGGCCTTGATGCTGACCCGCAGCTCGGACTTGGCGAGCGCGATCTCGTTGCGCACGAGCGCGGACAGGTCGCGGGACGCATCGGAGACCAGGCGCCCGATCGTGGGATCGGTGTCCTGGACCGGCTTGCTCGCCATGTCTTCCTCCCCTGAACGACCCTGAAAGGCCGCGAGCGGCCCTGAACTGTCTCCGTTGCCGACCCTACACAACGCCCGAGTCGGCCTGACGCTGGTCCTCCTTGTGATAGCGGTTGCGCCGGGCCAGCAGGGCTGCGCCCGCCAGACCGGCCAGCAGCGACCCGGCCAGGACGGCGGTCTTGGCGGCCTCGCGCTCGGCCCCGTCGAAGGAGAGCTCCGCCACCAGCAACGAGACGGTGAACCCCACGCCGGCCACCATCGACATGCCCGCGACGTCACGCCATCCAAGGCCCTCGCTGAGCTCGGCCCGGGTCAGCCGGGTCACCAACCAGGAGCCGCCGAACACGCCGATGGGCTTGCCGACCAGCAGACCCAGCACGATGCCGATCACGATCGGGTCGTGCACCAACGACGTCCCACCGCTGAGGGGGACACCGGCGGACACCAGCGCGAAGAACGGCACCGCGAGCCCCGACGACAGCGGCGACAGGGCGTGCTCGAGGTGCTCGGCCGGCGACACCGACTCGTCGGGGTCCGGCCGCACCCTGGTGAGCAGGCCCAGCACGACGCCGGCGATGGTGGCGTGCACCCCGCTCTCGTGGACGAACCACCAGGTCGCCACGCCCAGCGGCAACAGCACCAGCGGGGAGGCGACCCGCAGGCGCTGCGCGGCGGCGTACGCGACGGCCGCGAGTGCGGCGATGCCGAGCGACCCCCAGTGGAGGTCGTCGGTGAAGACGGCCGCGATGATCACGATGACGATGAGGTCATCGACCACGGCCATGGTCAACAGGAAGCTGCGGAGCTCGGGCGGCAGGTGGGAGCCGACCACGGCGACCACCGCCAGGGCGAA
>JAGQUE010000172.1:4615-5062 GCA_020438665.1 Nocardioidaceae bacterium
GCCACGACGGGGACCGCCGCGTCCGCCGGCCGCCGCAGCGACCCGACCACCAGTTCGCGTTTGAGCTCGAGCCCCGCGACGAAGAAGAACAGCGTGAGCGCGCCGTCGGCGGCCCAGTGCTCGACGTCCAGCGGGCCGAGCTGGGTGCCCTTGAGCGCGTCGTAGCCACCCGACCAGCCGGTGTTGGCCCAGACGATCGCGATCGCCGCCGCCACCAGCGCGATCGCCCCGCCGACGGTCTCCCGACGGAGGAAGTCCCGGACGAAGCCCGACTCGTGCTCGTCGGCAGGCTGGAACGCGACGCGGTGTTCGTGGCTGTCCATGGGCTCCTCGCTGCTGGGGACCGGGTTGACTCCAGCCTGCCAGGTTCACCGGCTCGCCGGTGAAACCGTCGCTTCTCGCGCGAAACTTCGGCCGAGAATTGCCAGTTTCACCGGCCCGCCGGTG
>JAGQUE010000173.1 GCA_020438665.1 Nocardioidaceae bacterium
CGGGCAGTCGTAGTTGGTGTTGGTCAAGATCGGGGGCGCATAGGCATCGACCTGCGCTCCAGTCATGCAGTCGCCCACGGGCGAGGCCGTGATGGGTATGTTCCAGTGATTGCGGCGGTAGTCGGGGAACTGCTCGCCCGCTGACCCGAACGAAGCGATCTGGTTGAGGTGGTTGTAGCGGATGCTCATCCCGCCCCGGGAGTTGACCATGGTGCCGCTGAGGAAGGTGTTGTACCAGAACCGCCCACCGTCCATCCCGGTGCCGATGAAGGCCCACTGACTACCTTGGGTGAACGTCCCGTCAAATGTGTTGCCGACATAGTCGCTGACACCGCTGTCGTGAACACCGCACGCGGCGCTTCCGAACTCGGAGTTGTACACGCCCGCAAAACCGTCCAGCGTCATACCCAGACCGAGGTCGGCCTGCAAAGAGTCACTGAACGTGGAGTTGGAGATCAGAACCCGCGTGGAGGTGCCGCTGCTGACCATGGCGCCGCCCAGACAGTTCGGGGACCCCGTTCCCGCGACCTGGCCACCGAACCGGACGTCGGTGTAGTCCAACACCATGACCGACGCCTGGACCAGCGTGGGCTTGAAGGTCTCGACCCCGACCCAGTCACCAGCCGCCCCCGTCGAGGCCCCATCACCGTTGGTGTCACCGGCAACCGAATCGTCGGCGAAGGAGGTCAGGCTCACCCGAGCCTGAGGGGTTCCCAGAGACAGGAACTGACCCCGAACCCCGAGCTTCACACCGGGCTTGAACTTCACCACCGTGCCGGGCAGCAACGTCAACGAGGCGACATCGGTGACCGTGATCGAGTTCTGGACGACATAGGGCGACCCCGTGGGGCCCCACACCGTGTCGCGGGTGATGTCGGCACTCACCTGGGTTGGGCCCGGCGTCGTGACCACTTCCATCGTCGGGATCGGTGTCACCGCACTCGGAGGGGCTGGGACCGTCGCTGACGCCGGGGCCGCCGGTAGCACCTGGAGCCCGGCCACCAGCAGCGCCCCCACGATGCCGCACGCCACGAGGCCCACCGGCCGCAGTTTCCGTCCGAAACCTGCAGGCTCGTTTGACTGTGCGAACCGAGAAATCGACACCCGAGAACCTCCCAAGAACCAGCGGCGCGTCAGGCGCCGATGCGCACCTTGCCGGAAAAGTCCCGATGTGACAAGAACCCGAACGGACGGTCATGAACCCAGTCAAATGTCTCGTGCGGGACCCGCGAGTATGCCAGCATGACCTCGATGTCTCGGGAACAAGGAATCGATATTCGGGCGCGTCTGCGCACCGACATCTGGTGGGTTCTCGCGTTCGCGCTCGTCCTGTACGGGGTCAGCGAGCTGCGCGGCGACAAAGGCAGGCTCGGTTGGGACGCCCACGCCTACTACATGGCCTGGCACGGCCCCATGTACTCCCACCGACCGGGACAGATGGACGCCTACAACTACTCCCCGGCCTTCGCCCAGGTGCTCTGGCCCTTCGCCCACCTGCCCTGGCCGGCGTTCTGTGCCCTACTCGTAGGGGCAGCCGCGCTCGGCGTCGCCTGGCTCGTCCGGCCGCTCCCGGCGCGAGTCGCGATCCCGGTGTGGCTGTCCTGCACACCAGAGATCCTTTCGGGCAACATCTACTGGCTGCTGGCCATCGTCGCCGTCCTCGGGTTCCGCTACCCAGGCCTGTGGGCGATCTCGGCGCTCACCAAGATCACCCCCACCCTCGGACCCATCTGGTTCCTCCTACGCCGGGAATGGCGACCACTTCTGTGGTCAGCCGCCACCACCCTCGCCGTCGCGGGCATCTCCTACCTGATCGCCCCACACCTGTGGCACGACTGGTTCCAGTTCCTCGCCCACAACAACAACCGACGCTGGGGCGGGATCATGCCGCCAGTCATCTACCGCATCCCCGTCGGGCTGGCGCTGCTGGCCTGGGGTGCCCGCACCAACCGCGCCTGGACCCTCCCCGCCGCCATGTGCGTCGTGACCCCCGTCTTCGGGATCGCCTCCCTCACCATGCTCACCGCCATCCCCCGCCTACGCACAAACCCCGCCACCAACCCCGCGCCCCCATCCCCCCGGGCGACCCCAGCCCCCAGATACTGATACCCCGCACAGCGACCAACCCACCCCATCCAGGCCGCCAACAGCCACCCCTCCGAGCCCGGCCAAGCCTTCCCACAAGAGGAACCTCCAGCGGGACAGCCGCTGGCCAGCCCGCCTGTCGGCGTCCGGTCGTCCCCCAAGGCCCGCCCTGTGACGTGCACCGGTGACGGAGCCCTATCCGGACGATCTGCCGCCGGTGGCGCAAGGGTGAGGGCCCCACTTAGACGCCAGTCACCGGGCGACCGTCCTCGCCGGCTGCCCCGCTGGCGGGCCATCAAGACTTCGCTGCAACTCGACAGCGACGTCGTCCGGCATGCCGACAGCTCCCGCCGTGATGAGCCGATCAAGCGAGATCTGGGTGTCCGGGTCTCCATCAGCAGCGCCCGGTCCTTCCCGACCGCGGTGAGCATGACGCTCAGCCGATAGCGGTCCTGGCCGGATTCGCTTTCGCAAGAAGCGCAACGCACTCCACATGGTGCGTCATCGGGAACAGGTCGAACGCCCGCAGCGCCGCCAGCCTGTAGCCACCCTCGGCGAACAACGCGACGTCCCGGGCCAGCGCCGCCGGGTCACACGCGACATAGACCACGGCCCGCGGCCGCAAGGCCATGATCGGCTCGACCACCTCGCGACGGGCGCCCTGCCGGGGCGGATCGAGTACGACGGCGTCGACGGGGCCGTCGAGCCCGGCCAGCGCCTCCACCACCGGCGCGGCGACGACCCGCGCACTCGGGTGGGCCTCCAGGTTGTCCCGGGCGTGGAGCGCGGCGACCGGATCTCCTTCGACGGCGACCACCGAGCCGGTAGGCCCGACCCGGTCGGCCAGGAAGGCGGAGTACAGCCCGACGCCGGCATAGAGGTCGACCACCCACTCACCGGGCTGCGGGTCGAGCAGGTCGAGCACCGCCTCGACCAAGGCGCGAGGAGCACCGGGGTGCACCTGCCAGAAGCCGTCGCCGGCAACCGAGAAGGCCTGCTCGGTGCCCGCGGCCTCGACCCGGTGCTCGACCACCTCGTCGGAGGGCTCGCGGGCGTCGCGAGCAGCGATGAGGCAGTCCTCGACAGGGATGACGTCATGGGATCGGAACCGCCGCATCCCCCGGCGGCCGTCTGGCGTGCGGGCATAGCGCACGCGACTGCGCCAGCGCAGCCCGGCCTCGTCGCCCGGCACCGGCTCGACCGCCACGGCCACGTCGAGCCGGGCCAGCCGGGACATCTGCTCGGCGACGACAGCCGCCTTGAGGTCGCGCTGCGCGGCCAGGGACGCGTGCTGGAAGTCGCATCCTCCGCAGCCACCGGGGCCGGCGACCGGGCAGGCTGGCGTCACCCGGTCGGGCGAGGCGCGGATCACCTCGACGGCGTCGGCACGCCAGAAGCGGTCGCCTTCGGTCCCCTCGGTGATCTCGGCGACGACCCGCTCACCGGGCAGCGAGTGCCGTACGAAGACCACCCGGTCGCCCTCCTCGGCGACCCGAGCAACGCAGAAGCCGCCGTGACCAACGGAGCCGACGTCGACGGTGAACCGCTCCCCCATCCGCGACCGGCCGCGTGCCTGGCGAGGGCGCGTCGAGCGTCTCAATCCTGCCTGCTGACCGGGATCTGGTTGCCGCCGTCCCCGCCTGCGACGCGGCCCATCCGGAGGTCGCGCGACTGGCCCCAGCTCTCATCGTGCTCATGGGTGCGCTCCAGCGACGAGCGCAGCTGATAGGGCACCGAGATCATCATGACTCCGGGCGTGAAGAGCAGCCGCGCCTTGAGACGCAGGGCGGTCTGGTTGTGGAGCAGCTGCTCCCACCAGCGGCCGACGACATATTCGGGGACATAGACGGCGACGACGCCGCGCGGGTTGGCCTTGCGGATCTCCGAGGCATAGTCGACGATCGGCCGGACCACCTCGCGGTAGGGCGAGTGCAACACCTTGAGCGGCACGTCGAGCCCGCGGACGTCCCAGTCCTCCAACAGCCGGTCGGTGGACGCCTGGTCGGTGCTGACATAGACGGCCTCGAGGGTGTTGGGCCGCGTCGCCTTGGCGAACGCCAGCGCGCGCAGCGTCGGCTTGTGGAGCTTGGAGGTCACCACCATCGCATGCACCCGGGTCGGCATCACCTTGTCCTGGTCGTCTGCGGCCAGCTCGGCCTCGACCCTGTCGTAGTGACGCTGGATCGACTTCATGAGCGCGAAGAAGACCGCCATGGCGAGGATCGCGATCCAGGCCCCGGCCAGGAACTTGGTGAGCAGCACGATCACGAAGACCACGGCGGTCATGCCGAGGCCGAAGGTGTTGATCGCGCGCGAACGGATCATGTGACGACGCTTGACCGGGTCGGTCTCGGTGCGCAGGTGGCGGCTCCAGTGGCGGATCATCCCCAGCTGGCTGAGGTTGAACGACACGAAGACACCCACGATATAGAGCTGGATGAGCCGGGTGACCTCGGCGTGGAAGGCATAGATCAGCACGCCCGCGCCGATGGCGAGCAGCAGGATGCCGTTGCTGTAGGCGAGCCGGTCGCCACGCGAGCCGAGCTGACGCGGCGCGAGCCCGTCCTGAGCCAGGATCGACCCCAGCACCGGGAAGCCGTTGAAGGCCGTGTTGGCGGCCAGGACCAGGATGATGCCGGTGACCGATACCACCAGATAGATCCCCGGTGGGAAGTGGTCGAAGATCGCCCGCGCCAGCTGGGCGATCACCGGGTCCTGGTCGAACGTGGGCGGCATCGGCGAGCCGTCCGGCAGCGTCAGCCGCGCGAGCTGGGCCGGGTCGTGGGCGTCGACATAGCGCAGCCCCATCTGCTTGGCCAGCACGATGACGCTCACCATCATCGTCACCGCGATCAGGCCGAGCATCAGCAGCGTGGTGGCGGCGTTCTTGCTCTTGGGCTTGCGGAACGCCGGTACGCCGTTGGAGATGGCCTCGACGCCGGT
>JAGQUE010000174.1 GCA_020438665.1 Nocardioidaceae bacterium
GGCCGCGGCCGCGTTGGCCTGGCTCTTGGTCCCGGGGGCGAGCCCGCACGAATCGGAGAACTCGAAGTCGGCAGACGCCCGACCCCGAACTCGCAGTGCGCTACCAAGAATGGCTCAACGCCGCTTGACACGGAATAGGAGCCTCAGACCCAGCAGCCTCGGGCTCCTTGACAACGCCACTCGCGAACCGGCGCCCGCTGCGTCAGGTCAGAGTGCGATGCCGGTCAGAACCAGCGAGCGATCGTACGTGAGGTCGTCCATGGCGAAGCGGACACCTTCCCGGCCCACGCCCGACTGCTTGGTCCCGCCGTAGGGCATCTGCTCGGCCCGGTAGGTAGGGACGTCTCCGATGATGACGCCGCCGACCTCGAGCTCTCGATGGGCGCGGAAGGCCGTGGCGAGGTCGCGGGTGAAGACGCCGGCATGCAATCCGAAGGCGGAGTCGTTGACGGCGTCGAACGCTTCCTGATCACTGTCGACCGAGGTCACCGTTAACACCGGTGCGAACACCTCGTCGCGGTTGACTCGCGCGTCAGCCGGGACGTTGGTCAGCACGGTGGGGGTGAGCAGCGCACGCTCTCGGTCGCCGCCGGTGACGACGGTGGCACCTGATGTGGCAGCCTCGTGCACCCAGGCGTGCGCGCGTTCCGCGGCGGCCTCGTTGATCATGGGCCCGACGGTGGTTGCCGCGTCACGCGGGTCGCCCAGCACCTCGGCGCGCACGTGAGCGGTGATCTTCTCGAGGAGGCGGTCGTGGATCGAGTGGTGGGCGAGGACGCGCTGGACCGAGATGCAGGATTGGCCGGCGTTGCCCATGCCCATTGCTGCGATTCGCTTCGCTGCCAGTTCCAGGTCGGCCTCGGCGTTCCAGTCGGCGCAGACCACGACAGCCGCGTTCCCGCCGAGCTCGAGGGTGACGTGCTTGCGCGGCACCCGGTCCATGATGCTCCAGCCGACCGGCCCCGAGCCGGTGAAGGAGATGACCGGCAGGCGAGGATCAGTCACCAGCGGATCCATGTCGGCGTTGGTAACCATGATGACCGACCAGGACCCTTCGGGCAGGTCTGTCTCGGCGAGCAGTTCGCCCAGGGCAAGCGCGGTCAGCGGAGTGGCCGGTGCCGGCTTGATGAGGATCGGCGCTCCGACGGCGAGTGCAGGGGCGACCTTGTGGGCTACCAGGTTGAGTGGGAAGTTGAAGGGGGTGATCCCGAGGACCGGGCCGCGCGGCACCTTGCGGTTCAGTGCGAGGCGGCCCTCTCCTGCGTGGTCGGTGTCGAGTCGCTGCAGGTCTCCTGACCACCGCCTGGCTTCCTCGGCCGCGAGGCGGAAGGTCACGGCTGCGCGGTCGACCTCCGCCATGGCCCAGCGCAGCGGCTTACCCCCCTCGCTGACGATGGTGCCTGCGATCTCCTCCTGACGTTCACGCAACCGGGAGGAGACGTGGTCGAGGGCGTCCGCGCGCCGGTAGGCGGGGAGGTCGGCTAGGCAGCGCTGGGCCTTATGGGCGCCGGCGACGGCCTGTTCGATGTGCTCGGGGTCGGCAAGACTGACATCGGCGACGTGCGCGCCGTCGTAGGGACTGGAGATGGTGTCGGTCCTGGTGCCCGTCACTTGGGCCCCGGCGATCCACATGGGCTGGGCGTGCCGCTCCACCGCTGTGTCCTTTCAGGCTTTGGGGACGACTCGAGCCTTGTTCGAGTCGGCGCGACGAGAGCACGGCAGGCGGGATGTCCCGCCGGCCGTCTCACGCGTTCATGCCTCAGGCGTTCGCCTTCACGCTCCGCAGCGCGTCGAGGGCCTCGAGCAGATGGATGCGGAATCGGTCGTGGTTCTCACTCATCGGGAAGTGGCCGATCTCGGGCATGTTGATGAACGACCCGTTCTTGATCTCGCTGGCGGTGCGGGCGCTGTCCTCGGGGGTGGTGAGGTAGTCGTACTCGCCGGTCATCATGACTACGGGACACTTGTCGCCGTCGATCTCGTGCAGGCGGCCGCGCAGGTCGTGGTCGACCGAGTAGAAGTGCAGGTCGCCCTTGAAGGCCTCCGAGCCCTGGGAGTAGTAGAACCAGGTCTTCCAGCGGTCGGCCTCCGGGGACTGCGGAGCCATCAGGTCCCACGTGCCGCTGGCGCAGACCTGCGCGGCGTTGGCGTGCGGGTGCTGCCACCAGTCGAGGTAGAAGCCCGGCGAGTAGTCGGCGCCCTCGACCGAGAGCACTCCGCCGAACCGGTCAGGGTGACGGAGGGCCAGCTGGAGGGCGACGTTGCCACCGAAGGACGAGCCCATGAACAGTGGGTCCTCGAGCTCAAGTGCGTCGCACAGGGCGACGATGAAATTCACGAAGTGGTCGGCAGTGAGCTGATACTCCTCTTTCCACCACTCGGTGTTCTCCGGCGGGTCGGACTTGCCGTGGCGAGGGAGGTCGTAAGCGATGACGCGGTAGTTGGCGGTGATCTCCTCGTCCTCGAGGAGGCCACGCCACTGGTGGTTGTGGGCACCGGCGGTGTGCTGGCAGACCAGCG
>JAGQUE010000175.1:0-2045 GCA_020438665.1 Nocardioidaceae bacterium
TCTTCTTCGACGAGGCCCACCTGCTGTTCAACGATGCCTCGCCGGCGTTCCTCGACCAGATCGCCCAGACCGTGCGCCTCATCCGCTCCAAGGGCGTCGGCGTCTTCTTCGTGACCCAGAGCCCGACCGATGTCCCCGACGACGTGCTCGCCCAGCTCGGGTCGCGCGTGCAGCACCAGCTCCGCGCCCACACGCCCAACGACGCCAAGGCGCTGAAGGCGACGGTGAACACCTACCCCAACTCCGCCTATGACGACCTGGGGGCGGTGATCACCTCGCTCGGGATCGGCGAGGCCATCGTCACGGTGATGAACGAGCGGGGGGCGCCCACGCCCGTTGCCTGGACCCGGCTGCGTGCGCCGGAGTCGCTGATGGGGCCGGCCGCACCGGCCGCCATGGAGGCGACGGTCAAGGCGAGCCCGCGCTATGCCACCTATGCGACGCCGGTGGACCGGGAGTCCGCCCGCGAGAAGCTCGCCGCCAAGCTGGAGGAGGGCGCCCGCAAGGCCGAGGAGGACGCCAAGCTCAAGGAGCAGATGCGCCAGGAGAAGCTCGACAAGGCGGCTGAGCGCAAGAAGGACGACGACGGCGGGGTGATCCACGACGTGGTGACGTCCAGCGCCTTCAAGGACTTCATGCGGACGGCGGCGCGCGAGGTCGTGCGTGGCATGTTCAAGTCCGGGCGGCGCTGAGGCTCACCGACGGTCGACCCACGCGAACGTCGCGAGCACCGAGTCGATGAGCTCGGCGCGCTGCTCCGGACCGGTTCCCAGGTTGAAGCTGAGGCGGACACTCGTGCCGCGGCTGATGGCCCCGAACTCCTCCACCCCGGCCTGGCCGGCCTGCTCGCCGACCAGGTGATAGAAGGCGACCCCGTCGAGGGTGATGTCGGCCAGCCGGTGAGGCCTGCCGGTCCAGGGCACGATCTCGCGCGAGGCGGCCACCTGGTCGTCCAGGCTGCGATCGGGCGCGTCGCCCAGGTTGCCGACATAGATCGCGCTCCCCGTGGACAGCTCGTCCGCGCGCAGGCTGAACGGGACGCTGTCGTCAACGCTCCAGCCTTGCGGGGCGCGCAGCTCGAAGGCGTCGGTGCGGAGCCACGGCCCGGACGCAGGCACGGGACCGGCGCTCGACGAGGCCGTCGTCGGGGACCCGGACGAGTTTGACGTCACGGCGCTGCCGCTGGGCGACGGCGGCTCGTCGCCCTCTCCCGTGCAGCCCGCCGTCGCCAGGCCGACGGCGACCAGCAGGCCGGCCAGGAGTCGGGTGGGACGCGCCGACACGGTCATCGCCACTCGAAGGTGGCGAGCACCGACTGGAGCGTCGCCTTGCGTTGTCGGGCCGCTGAGAACTGGTTGAAGCCGATGCGCACGGCGGTGCCCCCGTGGATGGCGCCGAACTCCTCGACGAACGGGACACCCGCCCCGTGGCCCATCAGGTGATAGAAGGTCACGCCGTCGATGGTGACATCAGGCAGGCGGCGTACCTCGCCGACCCACAGGCCGACCTCTCGTGAGACCCGGACCTGCTCGTTGAGTGGCAGGTCGGAGGTGTCGGGGCGGTCGCCGATGAAGATCATGTCCGGGCCGTCGTCGTCGAAGGCGCCGATCGACAGGTCCGCGGCGTGGTCGACGGTGTAGCCGGCGGGCACCCGGAGGCGGAAGGCGCCGGTCGTGACGACCGGTCCCCTGGCGCCTTGGACAGCGGCGAACACCAACGGTCCCGCCGCACCGGGCGTGCGGGGGCCCGTCGGAGAGGCAGGGGCGGAGGTGGCGCCGGAGGGATCGATCGAGCACGCCGACACCGGAAGCGTCAGCGCCAGGACAACGCCGGCGATCAGCCGCGTGGGTGTCATGTGCAGCACGGTTCTTGATTTGTAGCCCATGGCAGGAGCGGTCCCACAATCACAGGCTCGGCTCGGTCCAGGCGGTCTGGACCACCTCGACGCCCCGATCGCGGGTGACCAGCCGACCGCGGCCCGGCGGTGCCGGCGCGGGCCTCACGTTGCCGACGAGAGGCCCTTCGTCGGGGCTTCCCGAGAGCAG
>JAGQUE010000175.1:2102-18338 GCA_020438665.1 Nocardioidaceae bacterium
GCTCGGGACGCTCCTCCGGAACGGCGGGCGACCACGACGTGCAGGCCGGTGTCGCGGGCCTGGGCCATCAGGGGCTGGAGCGGCTGGACCGGCGAGCTCTGCTGGGTCGCGACAAGGTCGTAGTCATCGACGACCACGAACACCTCGGCCCCGGTCCACCACGAGCGGCTGCGCAGCTGGTCGGGGGTCACGTCCGGGCCGGGGATGCGGTTCTCGAGGTAGGCCGCGAGGTCGCGCAGCGCCGGCTGGGCCTGGGCTGCGGAGGTGAGGTAGTGAAGCAGGTAGTCCTCGGGCACCTCGCCGAGGTGCGCCCGCCGGTAGTCCACGACGACGATCTGGGCCTCCTGCGGGGTGCGGGTGCGCATCACCTCGTGCAGGTAGGAGCGCAGCACGCCGCTCTTGCCCGACCGGCCGTCACCGAAGATCAGCAGGTGGGGCTCCAGGTCCGGGTTCAGCCCGACGGGAGCCAGCTCCTTCTCGTTGACCCCGAGGAGCAGGTGGCCGGTCGCAAGCCCGCGAGCCGCGGCCTGATCACGAACGGCGGCCAGCTCCACGCGGTCGGGCAGGAGCCGCAGCTTGGGACCGGTCGGGCCCGTCCACGCGGCGGCCACCCGGCGGACCAGGTCGTCGACCCCGACGCCGACTGAGGCCGGATCGGGGCGGCCGTCGATGCGCGGCAGTGCCGCCAGGTGGTGGAGCTTGCCGGGGACCAGTCCGCGGCCGGGTCGTCCGGTCGGCACGAGCGCCGCGACCTTGCGGTCTATCTCGGAGTCCATCGGGTCACCGAGCCGCAGCTCCAGGCGGGTGCCGAACACATCGCGCATCGCCGAGCGGAAGTCTGCCCATCGGGTCGCCCCGACGAGCAGGTGCAGCCCGAAGGTCAGCCCGCGCGACGAGAGCTGCTGGAGCTCCATCTCGATGTCGTCGAAGTCCGCTCGCAGCGTCGCCCAGCCATCCACCACCACGAAGACGTCGCCGAAGCCGTCGTCGGCCTGGCCGGCGGCCCGGCGGCTGCGGTAGGTCTCGATGCTGTCGATCCCCTGTGCCCGGAAGTAGGCCTCGCGCCGGTCGACGATGCCGTGGACCTCGGCGAGGATCCGGCGTACGACGTCGGGCTCGGCGCGGGTGCCGACGCCGGCCACGTGAGGCAGCGCGGCCATCGGCGCGAAGACGCCGCCGCCGAAGTCGAGGACATAGAACTGCGACTCCAGCGGGGTGGTGGTCAGGGCGAGGCTCGACACCAGCGTCCGCAGCAGCGTGCTCTTGCCGCTCCGTGGACCACCGACGACGGCGACGTGGCCGGCCGACCCGCTGAGCGCGGCGGTGAAGGTGTCGCGCCGCTGCTCGCGGGGGCGATCGGCCGTCCCGAGCGGCACCACGAGCGCACCGGCGCTCCGCCACGACGGGGACACCAGGCCGAGGCGGGGGTCCTCGACGAGGTCGGGCATGAGGCCGTCCAAGGTGTCGGGAACGTCGAGGGGTGGCAGCCACACCTGGTGGGCCTCGGGGCCACGACCGACCATCAAGGTGACCGCGATGGCGAGCAGCGAGTCCTGGTCCGCCTCGGTGGGGGCGGGGTCGATCAGCTCCTCGGCCGGCTCCACCGGTGTCAGCACCCGCACCTCGGAGATCGTGAACGGCACGATGCCCTGGGGGGTGCCGCCGGCGCGACGAGAGGGGCTGCGGGTCGGCGGGGGACCCGACACGTAGGACGCCTTGAACCGCAACAGGCTCGACTGGTCGGGCTTGAGATAGCCCAGTCCGGGCACGGGCGGCAGCTCATAGGCGTCGGGGACACCGAGCACTGATCGCGACTCCGCGGCGCTGAAGGTGCGTAGCCCGACCCGATAGGACAGGTGGCTCTCCAGCCCGCGGAGCCGACCCTCCTCGAGCCGCTGCGAGGCGAGCAGGAGGTGGAGTCCGAGGGAGCGCCCGAGCCGACCGATGGCGACGAACAGGTCGATGAACTCAGGCTTGGCCGACAGCATCTCTGAGAACTCGTCGACGACGATCAGCAACGAGGGCAGCGGATCGAGGGCCTCGCCGGCCGCGCGGGCGCGCTCGTAGTCGCGCACCGACGCGAAGTTGCCCGCCTGACGGAGCAGCTCCTGGCGCCGCACCATCTCACCGGAGAGGGCGTCCTGCATGCGGTCGACGAGGGTGAGCTCCTGGGCGAGGTTGGTGATCACCGCGGACACGTGTGGGAGGTCGGACATGCCCGCGAACGTGGCGCCGCCCTTGAAGTCCACCAGGACCAGGTTGAGCTGTTCGGGGGAGTGGGTCATCGCCAGGCCGAGCACGAGCGTGCGCAGGAACTCCGACTTGCCGGAGCCGGTCGCCCCGATGACCAGGCCGTGCGGGCCCATGCCCTGTTGGGCGGACTCCTTGAGGTCCAGGTGGATCGTGGCGCCCCCCTCGCCCACTCCGATGGGCACCCGGAGCCGGTCGCGGGCCGGCCGCGGCCGCCAGGCGGCAGTCGGGTCGAACGCGCGGACGTCACCGAGGCCGAGCAGGTCCATGAAGTCGCTGGTGGCGGTGATCTCACCGGGGGCGCCGGCGTCGGCGCGGTCGATGGCCACGGTGTGCAGCGGTGCGAGGCGGCGGGCGAACGCCTCGGCGGTGGTGAGGTCGCACTGGTCGGCGAGCGCCCGGATCGGTTCCTCGCGCAGGCGGAGGGCGAGCACCGGCGCCTTGCCGGCCTCCTCGGGCAGGTCCTCGAGCTGGAGTCGGAGCCGAGTGGGGTCGTCGAGCGCGTCCCAACGGCTGGGCAGGTCGACCACGGTCACGCCGTGGAGACCGTCGGGCGGGATGACGTGGTTGCCGGGCGGCAGCTCCTGGCCGTCGACCACCAGGAGGATGTGCGGCGAGGGGAGCCGGTCGTCGGCCCCGAACCGGGGCCGGTCGGCCAGGTCCGCGGGCAGCAGCCCCGACAGGTCGGTCAGGGAGGTGGTGACCATGCGCATCGGGCCGGCCGCGTCGGACTGTCGTCCACTCAGGGCGTGGGGCAGCCATTTCAGCCAGTCCCAGTGGGCCAGCTTGTCCTCACTGCAGAGCACACCGACCGCGAGATGGGTCGGGGCGTGGAAGGCGGTCGCCGAGCAGACGAGTGCCCTTGCGAGCGCGCGCGCCTGCTCCTCGGAGCCGCAGAGCTCGACCCGGTCGAAGGCGCGCAGGTCGATGCTCGCCGGCAGCCGGGGCTGGACCCGATGGACCACGAGCAGCCGGTGCAGCGCCGAGGCCGCGGCCGGGTCGACCTGGTCGATCGGGGCGCTCTCCGGGGGGACGAGCTCGACGGACAGCGGTTGGGCGCAGACGCCGTAGCGCACCTGCAGGAACCTGTCGTCGCCCGCGCCCAGCTCCCAGACCCGGGACCTTTCCTCGGCCAGCGCGGGCAGCGAGGTCGGCTCGGGGTGCTGCCAGGTGAGCGCCCGGCGCTGCTGGGCGGCGGCGTCGCGCGCCACCTCCCGGACGGTGCCGAGATAGCGGAGGTAGTCGGTGCGGGTGCCGGTCACCTGCTGGGTGCGCTGCTTCCGCTGCCGGTCGAGCTGGACGACGATGAAGCCCACGGTCGCGAACAGGAACATTCCGGCCGCGATATAGCCACGGGCGCCGGCGCCGGTCTGGCTCATGGTGGCCACCAGGACGATGGAGCCGAGGCTGCCCAGCATCGGGATCGCGTTCATGAGAACGCCGGATGCGCCCTCGTTGGGCTCGATCTCCGGAGGTGGCTGCAGCACCAGCTGACCGGTGGGCACCACGGGCTCGTCGTGGCGCGAGCCTCGCAGCGTCGTGGTCAAGCGTTCCCCCTGGAGCCCGGCCCGTGCATCGTGGGCCCTGGTCGTCGCTTGATGATAGGCGGGCATGCGGGCAGCGACTACCCTGCCCACAGGGCAGCCCACGAGCGATGAGGGGGTGCGACGTGGACAGCGCCCCCAGGGTGAGCACGTCCGACGTTCAGTGCGTCTGCGTCCACGGCCCCGCCGGTGTGCTCGACCTGGCGGTCCCCTGGGACACGACCGCGCGGCAGGTCGCCGAGGAGTACGCGCGGCAGTCGTCGCTCGAGGCGATCCCCGTGCTGCTCACGGCGCTGGGGGGGCCGGTCCTGCCCGATCGGCCTCTCGTGGAGTCCGGGGTCCGGGCGGGTGACGTCGTGGTCGCCGTGGCGACCGTGCTGTCCGCCGGACCGTCGGCTCGGATGCCGGTCGAGCCGGCCGCGGCCCGCGCCCCGGCCGGTGCCGGCGCCACGGCCTGGGTTGCGGTGGCGGCCGCCCTGGCGGTGGCGAGCGGCTGGCTGGCGGCCCACCTCGACGCAGGTAGCCAGCTGAGATCGGCGACCGTCGGTGCGCTGGTCGTCGCCGCGGTGCTGGGCGTCCTGCCGGCGCCCGGGGCGGCTCGACAGCGCACGCTCGCCGCGCCGGCCTTCGCGGGAGCGGCCGCGTTCGTCGTTGCCTGGGAGCCCACGTCGGGGACGCTTCCGCTGGTCCTGGGCCTGGCCGGCCTCGCGGCGGCAGCGACCGCCGCCGCGGCGCGAGCGCTTGCCGCCGACCCCCACGAGGGGTTGGTGGTGTGGCTGGTCAGCGGTGGGTCGTTCTTCGTGCTGAGCGGCGGGTGCGCGCTGCTCGGGCTCGGGCCCGCGGTCGTCTGGTCGGTCGCCCTCGTCGCGGCGATGCTGGCCACGCGCCTGGTTCCGGCCCTCGCGGTCGACGTCCCGGACCAGCTCCTCGTCGACCTCGAGCGGCTGGCAGTCACGGCCTGGTCGGCGCGCGAGCGGCCCCGTGGGCGCAGGGGCCGCGCCGTCGTCCCGACGGGGATGGTGGCCGACGTGGCTGACCGGGGGGGACGCATCGTGACCGCCGGGGCCGTGGCCATCGCGGTGGTCACGGTCGCCGCCGCGCGGGGTCTGCTGGTGACGGCCGACGTGCCGGTCGACCGGGTCGGCGCCCGGCTGCTCGTGGTGCTCGTGGGTGCCGTGCTGCTGCTGGCCGCGCGCCACCACCGGCACCGGTTGGCCCGGGCCTGCCTGCGGGTGGGCGGGGTGCTGGCCTGGCTTGCGGTGACGGCCGGGATCGTCGACCGGTTGGACGAACGGCAGGCGTGGTGGCTGGTGGCGGCAGCCACCGTCGTCGCCGTCGTGCTGGTCGTGGCCTCGGTCGCCACGGGTCGCGGCTGGCGGTCGGCGTGGTGGTCTCGTCGCGCCGAGCTGGTCGAGGTCGTGGCCGGGTCGGTGGCCGTGGCGTCGGTGGTCGTGTCGAGCGGGTTGTTCCGCCACCTGTGGGAAATCGCGTCGACGATGTTTAGCACCCGGTCGCCGGGGTAGATGACCACGCGTCGGACCTGCCCCTCGCCGGGCGACCCGCACCACTAGCGTCACCGACCATCGATCTTCTCGCGGGGATGACCCACCGGGGGACAAGGAGAGGCGATATGTCCAGCACCGCCAACGAGATGGGACAGGGCCACGGCACCCTGTCCGCGGCCGCCGCCAAGGTGGCGTCCGCCAAGACCGACTTCGATCGGATCAGCTCCGACCTGACCGGCAAGATCCAGGGCCTGAGTGGCCAGTGGGTCGGCGCCGGCGGCACGGCGTTCATGAAGCTGCACCGGGAGTGGACCGAGGCACACCGACGGATCACGGCCGCCCTCAACGAGTTCGAGGCGTCGCTGCACAGCACCGAGCGCGACAACACCTCGACCGACGAGAACCAGACCGGCCCGATGACCAACCTGTCGGCCCGTCTCGGCTGACCTCGACCTCTCGACAGGAGCACTGACATGTCTTTCGACCTTCGTGTGAACCACGCCCAGCTCGACGCCGCGGTGCAGGACATCGCGGCCACCGTCAAGGCCATCGACGGCCGGCTCGACCAGCTCGAGGCCGAGCTGGCGCCGCTCAAGAGCGACTGGGTCGGCAGCGCCCAACAGGCCTACGCCCTGGCCAAGTCCAAGTGGGACGGCGCCATCGCCGACCTCAACCAGGTCCTCGCCGAGGCCGGGGTGGCGGTCTCCCAGGCCAACACCGAATATGCCGCGGCCGACCGCCGCGGCGCCAGCAACTTCCAGTTCTGACAGGCACCGACGGCCCTCGAGCCGCCAGGGCTGAGGGGGACACGATGGCCATTCCCGTGATGAGCACCGGTGCGGTGCTGGGTGCGCTCGGTGGGGTGCTCCAGCTCGACCCTGCCGTCCTCGAGCAGCTCGAAAAGATCCTCACCGAGAACTCCGACCTGCTCGAGGCTGCGCCCTACCAGCGGTTGCAGGTCTCCGACCGGGCCTTCGGCGGCTCGGCCAAGGCCGGCACGCTCGGCTGGCACCACGCGCGTGCCCACGAGGTGCTCGCCCAGACCGTCCTGGCGATGGTGACCGACCTGCGGGAGTTCGCCGTTGGTGTCCGGACCGCGGCCGAGGGGGTCGATGCGGCCGACGATGACGCCGCCGCGGACCTCGTCCGGCGCGCCGACCGGCTCCACAGCCATGACCAGCAGGCCTATGACCACGCCCGCAACCACCAGTCGGCGCAGCCTCCCCCCGAGATCGCCGGCGCCCCCGGCGCTGCCGACGAGACGGCCTCGGGAGGGCAGGCCTGATGGGACCCCGCGAGCGTGCGCTGCGTGACGCCGTCGGCGGCGGTAGCGCCGACGTCGTCACCGCTGCCGCCGAGGAGTGGCGCAGTGGCGCCCAGTTGCTCGCCAACGTCGCGATGGCGCTGGACCTGGCCGCCGAGAAGGCTCCCGAGACTTTCGGGCCCGCCTCCCAGACCGCCGCCGACGCGGCCGCGGCGTTCGGTCGGGTCAAGACCCTCGTGATGGAGCGCAGCGACCAGATGACCTCCGGCTCGCAGGCCCTGCTCGACGCGGTGGCCGCCTATCGTGAGGCGCAGACCACCCTCACGTCCCTCGGCGCCGAGCCCACGGCCCCCGTCTATCACGACCCCGGCCCGGCGGCCGACGACGCCGACGTGATCCGTGCCTCGGTCACCTACAACAACCGCGTCAGCGCCTATCACGCCGACCTGGCCGCTCGTGAGTCGCAGTCGGCGGCCGCGCTCACGGCCATGGACACCAGCTATGACGGGTCGATCGCGACCTTGCAGTCCATTCACGGCGAGCCCGACCCGGCGACCGGGTCACCGGCTGGTGGCACCTCCTCGGCGAGCGGCACCCGAGCGGGCTCGGGCGGGGCTGGCGCCGCGACCTCCAGCGGCACGGGCACCGGCGCCGGCAGCGGCACTGGCAGCACCGGCGGCACCGGCGCGGATGGCACCGGCACGGGCACAGGTGGCACCGGGACGGGCTCGGGAAGCGGCTCCGGAGGACCGGGTGGTTCCGGTGGCTCCGGTGGCGGCGCACCCCAGGGCGGCACTCCCGGCGGCGATGGTGGGGCGCCCGGCTCGGGTGGCGGCCCGATCGGTGGTCCCCCCGGCGGCGGGTTCCCGGGCGGCGGATCCGGCGGATCGGGCGGATCGGGCGGTGGCACCGTCGGCGGTGTGGCCGGCACGGTCGGCGGCGGCGTGATCGGCGGGCTCGCCGGGCTCGGTGGCGCCGTGCGCGGCCCCCTCCCGATGGTGCCGGTGACCGGCGCCGCGTCGGGCAGCCTCGGGTCCACGACCCGGCCGGCGAGTGCGGGCACCCTCGGCCGACCGACGACGGCCCCGGGCACCGTGGTGGGGGGCGGCAAGGGCGCCAGCGGCGGCCGCTCCTCGACGGGTGGTGGCCGGGGAGCACGCGGGGTGACGGGCGCTATGGCCGGCGGCGGTGCGGGGGGCCGCGGCGACCGGCGGCGACGCGACGCGGCGACCGCCGTCGACCACCTCGACGGGCCCCAGGACTGGCTCGACGACGACGACCCGGCTCCCGGCCTCCTCGACTGAGTCCGGATCCAGCCCGGACCGAGGCACGCCCGCTACCATGCTTGCGGCCCGCAGGAGATGGGCTGACGACTGTCGGGGGGAGACGTCATGACGCAGGGTGGCACCGGCGTCCCGAGCCTCGTGCGGATCACCGTCGCCTCGGCCACCCGACGGGTCGATCTGGTCCTGCCGGGCGCCGTCCCGGTGGCCGAGCTGCTCCCCGAGCTCGCCCGGGGGGTGGGCCTGCTCGACGCCGCCACCGTCTATGCGGGCTACCACCTGACCACCCAGGACGGCCGCGAGCTGGTGGGTGACGCGGGCCTGATCATGCAGGGGGTGGAGGACGGGGCCCTGCTCACCGTGACCTCGGGTGTCGACGACGCTCCGCCGCGCATCTATGACGACGTCGTCGAGGCGATGACCGACGTGGTCGAGCGCGAGCTCCGGCCGTGGCAGCCCGCCTCCGGCCGCCGCACCGCTCTGACCGCAGCCGCCCTGCTGCTCGCCCTCGGCGCGGCGGCGCTGCTGCTGCAGGGCGGCGTCCTCGCCGGGGTGACGTCGGCCCTGGTGGCGCTGTCGCTCGTGGTCGGCGCCATCGTCTTGTCCCGGGCCCAGCACGAGCGCGACGCCGCCGTGGCGGTCGCCTGGATGGGCGCCGGTTATGCCGCGGTCGCCGGCCTCCTCCTCGGCGCCGGTGACGGCCGGCCGGGGAGCGTCGACCAGTGGTTCGGGCTGCCTGCCGCCGTGGCGGGCGCCGGCATGCTCGCCGCAGGACTGCTGGCGCTGGTCGGGCTCGGAGACGGCCGGACGCTGGCGATCCCGCCGGTCGTCGTCGGTGCGGTCCTCGCCTCGGCCGGGTTGGTGATGCGGGCCGCGGCGTTCGATCCGGCCGTCGTGCTCACCACCACGCTCGTGCTTGTCGTGATCGCCGGCAGCGTCTTCCCCTGGCTCGCCCTGGGGATGGCCGGCACGGCGGTCCCCCAGCTCTACTCCACCGCCGACGTGACCGCCGACCCGACCGAGGTCGACCCCGTCCGTGTGGCCCTCGACGCCCGGCTGGCCCACGACATCCTGGTGGCGGTGTCCGCGACGGTCGGTCTGCTGCTGGTCCTCGTGGCCCCGCTGGCCGTCTCGCTCGGTCTCCCCGGCACCCTGCTGGCTGCCGTCGCGTGTCTGGTCGTCATGCTCCGGACGCGGCAGTACCGCACCGGCGCCGAGGTACTGGTCGGGCTCGTCTCGGGTATCGCCGGCCTCGTCGTCATCGCGGTGGCCCTGGTGTGGCTCCACCCCGACTGGCGACCGACCACGGCGGTCGTGCTCGCGTTCGCCGGGGCAGCGCTCCTCGCGCTCACCCTGGTGCCCAGCACCCCGTCGGTCCGCCGCGGCCGGGCCGGCGACATCGCCGAGTCCGTCGCACTCCTGGCCCTGCTGCCGCTGCTCGTCGTCGCGACCGGCATCTTCACCGCGCTCCGGGGCTGAGCATGGCCACCAAGCGCGACCTCGTCGAGGCCCACGCCTTCAGCCGGCGCCGGCTCGTCACCGCGTTCGTCTCAGGCGCACCGGGCGGCCGCGAGGTCGAACCGGTCCGTCCCGGCCGCACCATCGTGGGCGGGATCGCCCTGGCGGTCCTGCTCCTCCTGGGTGCCGTCGTCGCCGGCGTGTTCGCCCCGCGCACCCCCCAGGACTGGAACAAGGTCGGCCTGGTCGTCTCCAAGGACGACGGCGGCCTCTATGTCATCACCGAGAGCTCCGACCACCCGGTGCTCCGGCCCGTCATCAACGTGACCTCGGCCAAGCTGATCCTCGGTGACCTCGCCGCCGACCCGACGCCGCTGTCGACGTCCTTCATCCAGAGCCAGCGGATCGGTGAGGACGTCGGCATCCTCGGGGCTCCCCACGACGTCCCCGCCCCCGAGCGGCTCATCGGGTCGGGGTGGACGGCCTGCACCGACTCGGGGCTCGGCATCCGCGTCGACATCGGGCCCCGCCCCGACGTCACCGCCGCGCCGGGGCGTGGGCTGGTCGTGCAGAGCGAAGGCGACTACTTCGTCGTCGCCGAGGCGCTCTCCGACGACCGCGTGCACCCGACGGCCTACCGCTATCGGTTGCCCACCCAGAGCGGTCCCCGCGACAACATGCTCGCCGCGCTCGGCCTCCCCGCCGGGGTCGAGGCCGTCGAGGTACCACCGGCCTGGCTGGCGCTGTTCCCGGCCGGTGGCGACCTGACCTGGGAGAGCATGGGGATCGAGCACGCTGGTCAGCCCGCGTCGATCGACGCGGCGGGCAGCGACGACCGCTATCGGGTCGGCGATGTCGTGATCTCCGCCGACGACGCCGTGGTGCTCACGGAGGTGGGGCCGGCACCGATGACGACGTTCGCGCTGGCGGTCTATGAGAACCTGCCCGAGCCCTACACCCCGCGGGTCTTCAGGGACGACCAGGTCGACCTGGGGCGCGTCGACCGCCCCTACGCCGACGCCCACTGGCCCGTCGACCTGCCGACCGCGGCGGTGGGTGAGGCATGCGTCCAGCTCGCCGCGGCCACCGATGCGCCGCCCCGCGTCACGCTGGCGGAGCTTCCTGGAGGGCGGGCCAGCGCCGACGGAGTGTCCGCCGGGACCAGCGCGGTCGGGATGGATCCCGGCTCCGGGGCCCTCGTGGTCGCGGGCGACTGGAGCCAGACCGAGGGCGGCTCCCCCTTCCTGGTCGACGCCAAGGGCCGGGCCTATCCGCTGCTGGTGCCGGCCGCCCTGCGGCTCGGCTATGGCGGCGTCGACCCCACCCGTGTCCCCGACGGCTGGCTCGAGCTCTTCGCCGACGGGGTGACGTTGTCGCCACAGGCGGCGCTGTGCCCGCCCGAGGCCGCGGACAAGCCATGCGGCTGACCCGGGTCTCCTGGGCCGGCGCCGGTCTCGTCGTGGCGCTCGTCGCCGGGCCGCTGCCGCAGCCCTCGGTCGCCACCACGGTGTCGGCAGCCGATGTCCCGTGCCAGACCATCAGCGCCGACCTGCCGACCCAGGAGGCGGCGTCGGCCAGCCGGCCGATCCAGCTCCTCGGCGTCGAGCGCGCCCAGGCGCTGCTCGACCGGACCGCCCCGGCGGGGCCTCGCGTGCGGGTCGCGGTCGTCGACTCCGGGGTGATCGACACCCCCCGGATCCCCGTCGTACGCCGGGTCGGGTTCACCCGGCTCGCCGAGGTGCAGCACTTCCACGGCACCGCCGTCGCCGGGCTGATCGCCGGGCAGCCGCTGGCCGACGGTGCTGCCGTGGGGGTCGCGCCCGACGCGGAGATCGTCGACGTCCGGGTCTTCGACGACGACGCCCCCACCGACACCGACAGCGCCGATGTCCAACCGGCACGGGTCGCCCTGGGCCTGCGCTGGGTCGCTCGGCACGCCGACCGGCTCGACATCGGCGTGGTCAACGTGTCCCTGATGGTGGCCGACGACCCTCGGCTGGCCGCGGCCGTCCGAGCGCTCCGGCGGGCCGACGTCGTGGTGGTCGCCTCGACCGGCAACCGACCCACTGAGCCGGGCCAGCCCCTCTATCCCGACTTCGCCACGCTCGCCCCCGGCGAAGACGCCGCCGCCCGGGTCTTCCCTGCGGGCTATCCCGGCGTCGTCGGAGTCAATGCGACCTCGGGCGCCGCCGACGCCGACGATCTGGGATCGGTCCTCCAGAGCTCGGCCACCGACGTGGCCGCACCCACGCCCGGTGGAGTCACGGTCGCCCTCAACGGCGGCACCTGTGTGCTGCCCGACGTCGCCACCTCATGGTCGGCAGCCGAGGTCAGCGGCGTCGTGGCAATGCTGCGGGCCCGGTTCCCCGACGAGAACGCTCGGCAGATCGCCGCCCGTCTGACCGCGACCGCGAGTGCCGCGCCCGGATCGGCGAGCCCACTCGTGGGGGCGGGAGTCGTGCAGCCGGTGGAGGCGCTCACCCGACCCCTCCACCCGACTCGTGCGGGCACGGTCGCCGAGTCCCTGCCGGCACCCGACCTGCTCCCCGAGGCCTCGCAGCCCGTCGTCGCCAGCGACGACGGCGCCGCGCTGCGCCACGCCGCGCTCTGGTGGGGCCTCGTGGCCGGCGGCCTCGTCGTGCTGGCCCTGCTGGTGAGGCCCCTGCTGGCCCGGCGGCGAGACCTCGGCCGGCCGGCGGCCCGCTGACCCGTCAGCCAGCGACGTGGAAGCGGCGCCGGTGGAACTGCGGCTGCTCGATCTCGTCGAGCACGGCCAGCGCCAGGTCGGGCGCGGCGATATAGGACTCGCCCGCCTCGTCGGTGAGCAGGATGTCTGTGCTCAGCCGGTAGCAGCCGGTGACGCGCTGGGGGAGCCAGGCCCCGAAGTTGGCGGCCGGGCTGACATAGAACCAGTCCAGCGACTCCGGAGACTTCCGCAACGCCTCGAGCAGGGCCATTCCAGTCATCACCTCGGACCGGATCTCGGCCGGCGGCTCGTGGACGTCGAAGAAGCGCGGTCCGCCCTCGGCCACGAGCATCGAGGACACCCCGCCCAGGACGCCGAGCCGGACGTCCGCTCGGTCGGCCAGGGTGATGAGCCGGTCGAGGATGCCCTCGAGCTTGCCCTCCATGTCACCGCGCGGCGAGAGGGTCTCGAAGACGACGTCGGCGTCCTCGACGACCCGGGCCAGCAGGGCCTCGTCCTCGAGGGACCCGTGGACATAGGTCACCCCGTCGACGGGCTCCGCCGGCGCGGTGCGACTGTAGGAGGTGACCGTGTGACCCCGTTGCGCGGCCTCGCGGACGACGGCCGAGCCGCCGTAGCCGGTGCCACCGAGAACCTTGATGCGTGTCATGAGGGGGGAAGTCGGGACGCGCTCACTTTGTTCCCGGCGCCTGCAAACGAGATGCCGATCACGCTGGTGGGCGTCCCCCGAACACGCCGGTGCCGATGGGAGGACGATGGACCCATGCCTGCCACATCCACCGCGCCGACGCCGACCACGACCTCCACCTCGACCCCGATCCGTGCCGAGCACGGCTGCCGGTCCTTGTCGGAGTGTGACCTCGGGGTGGCCCAGCGGTTGGCGCTGATGGCCCTGCGTCATGGTGGCTTCGTGCGTGACCTCCCCGCCGGTTCGTTCGTCGGAGACACCACCGAGGAACGTGCCTATGGCGACTACCTGCTCGTGCTGCTCCGGCGCTATGGCGGCGCCGACTTCGACGAGGAGAAGGTGCTCACCGTCTTCGCAGACCATCCGCTGCTGCTCGCCCCCGCCGATCCCGAGCACGTCACCCACGACTGCCCCGTCTGTGGGAGCCCCGCTCTGTTCACCACCGCTCGCGGCACCGTCTGTGACGATTGTGCCGAGCGGGTGCGCTGCTCGTCGGGCCACCTGGTGGCCGGCACGAGCGCCGACGCCTGGGGCCACTTCGCGGCCTACCACGTCGACGGTCACGGCGAGGAGTGCCACTCGGTCACCGACAGCGGCGTCTGCTGGATCGACGACTGCGAGTGCGTGATGGAGGAGACGCGCACCGGCGGTGTCGTCGTCGAGGTCCTCGCGGCCCCCTGAGCCCCGCCGAGCCCTACCCCATCGCCGAGTCGTCACATCGTGTGAGGGCTCGATAGGACCGTGCCCTCACCACGACGCCGGTGCGGGTGTCAGCGGTGGGGGAGCACCAGCAGGGTGATCGAGCTCGCCGGATAGGTCGCCGTGGCGCGCGAGCCGGTGAGGGTCACTGCCTTGCGCCGGACGATGTCCTTGGGGGCAGCCGCGGAGTAGCGCCATACCTGCGCCTTGGCCCTGGCCGAGAAGTGCCGGAGCACGAGCTTGGCCGTGATGGCCGCGCCGGTCTTGTTGATCACCATCAGGGTCAGGGCGCCGTCGGAACCTCGGCTCGCGCCGAACACCGACAGCTGGTTGCGCGCCGTGCTGGTTGCCCGCACCGAGGTGTTGCCGAACTGGCTGCGGTTGCCGTCATAGTTGCGATACATCCGGAAGGCATAGGCCCACGGCTGACCGGCCGTCATCCCGCTGGACTGCCACAGCGTGGCGAGGTCGAGCCCCTCCCGTCCGAAGATGCCGAGCACCTCGGCCTGCGCCAGGGCGCCGTTCATCGACTCGGTGCCGCCCCAGTTGTACTCGGTGATCGCCGTCTTGGTGCCCGGGTAGTACTGGTCGACCCACGACCGCATGGTCCGGATCCACTGGAGCGGCTTGTTGCCGTTGGCGTCGCTGATCCACGACTCGTCGACGTAGTGGGGATCCCACAGCGCGCGGGTCGAGCGCAGTCGCAGTCGCTGGGTCGCCGGGCTGCCGGCGGCGGACAGCGCGACGCCGTCCTCCTGGGGATAGAAGTGCTCGTCGAAGTAGTCGAGCAGCCGGGTCCCGCCGGTCTGCTCCGCGGTCGCGAACTGCTGGAGGTACCAGGCACCCAGCGGCAGGCCGCCGTGGGCGTCCCGGTCGGCGTGCGACTGCCCGCAGTTGTCGGCGGCGGAGTAGTAATAGGCGCACCAGCCCCAGTCGCTCGGCCCCAGCACGGCGGCGGAGTCGTCGGCCGCCTTGACCGCGGCGGCGGTGGCGTGGGACTTCGACCACAGCTCGTCGAGGTCGAGCGGGTCGGGGTGGACGTCGCGGTGCGTGGAGTTCCACAGCGTGGGCTCATTGTCGAGGGCATAGAAGTCGACCCCGCCAGCGTCCGCCGCGCCGTACGACGACACCAGCGACCCGACCATGTTGCCGACGAACGTCTCGTCGGCCGTGCGTGAGGTGGTCGTCGGGGCGGCGGTCAGCAGCGTCGACCAGTTGTTGCGGGTCCCGTTGCCGCAGTTGGGGTCCCAGGGGTCGTAGTCGTCCTGGTTGGGGAAGTCGGTCTGGGGGAAGGAGCACGTGAACGGGTGGTCCCTCGGTGAGTTCTTGGCGACCCACCCGGTCATCGGAACCGTCACGATGCTGCGGGAGCCGCGTGCCTGGTCGGTGGTGACGAACGAGTCGAGCGTGGCGTCACCGCTGGCGACGATGTTCTCGAAGTACCAGTCGCTGCCGGTGTTGTAGGTGTCGTTGAGGTAGTTGTAGCGGCTCGTGCTGTTGCCGCCCCAGCGGTCGATCGGCACCCGGAAGGCCTTGCGGATCCCGGGGATCCCGGAGCTGCCGTTGATGCCATAGATCATCGGGCTGATCGCGTGGCGCCCCACCGAGGCGTCGATCGTCAGCGTCTCCTTCGCGGCCTTGTGGCGGGCCGGGTCGGCCGCCCGGGCGCCGCCGGCGACGGGGGCGACAGTCGCGCCGAGCGCATGAGCCCGCGTCGGCGCAGCGGTCGGCGCGCCCGAGCTGGGCGTGCCGGGCAGGGCCACGAGGGTGACGGAGAGGACGGCCGAGACGAGCGTGACTCGCAGACGCATGCCGCCAGTGTGGCGCAGGTGATGGTCGCCGGACCGAGGATCCGCGCGCCTTGTCCCTCGCGTCGCGTCGGTCGAAGACCGCCGGTCGTGACCGATGGGCGCCCCTGGGTGCAGAGCGAGGTGATGTACGTCCTCGCGCCGCCGACGGATGAGGCGCATGCTGGCAGGGAGAACGCGGGTGGCCGGCCACCGCGAGCGTGGCGGGTCACCGGAGAGGACCCATCATGAACGAGGAGATGCTCCTTCAGATCAAGAGCGGCGCGGGTTTCGTCGCGGCCCTCGACCAGAGCGGCGGGAGCACGCCCAAGGCGCTGCGACGCTACGGCATCGAAGAGTCGTCCTACGACGGCGAGGAGGCGATGTTCGACCTCATCCATCAGATGCGGACCCGGATCATCACCAGCCCGGTGTTCACCGGGGACCGGATCCTGGCCACCATCTTGTTCGAGCAGACGATGGACCGGCAGATCGCGGGGATGGGCTCGGCCGAGTACTGCTGGACGCAGAAGCACATCGTGCCGTTCCTCAAGGTGGACAAGGGCCTGGAGGTCGAGGCAGACGGAGCCAGGCTGATGAAGCCCCTCCCCGACCTCGACTCCCTGCTCGAGCGGGCGCTCGGCCACGGCGTCTTCGGGACCAAGATGCGCTCGGTGGTGCTGACCGCGGACGGCGCCGGCGTCGACGCGGTGGTGGCGCAGCAGTTCGACGTCGCGCGGCAGATCCTGGCCGCAGGTCTGGTGCCGATCATCGAGCCCGAGGTCGACATCACGAGCCCCGAGAAGGCGGCGACCGAGGAGCTGCTCAAGTACGCCCTCCTCGCCCAGCTCGACGAGCTGGCCGACGGGCAGGACGTCATGCTCAAGCTCACTCTCCCCGAGGTCGACGACCACCACCAGGCGCTGATCGACCACCCCCGCGTGCTGCGCGTGGCCGCACTCTCCGGCGGCTACTCGCGCCACGAGGCAGACGCCCGCCTCACCCGCAACCATGGGGTCATCGCCAGCTTCTCGCGCGCGCTCACCGAGGG
>JAGQUE010000176.1 GCA_020438665.1 Nocardioidaceae bacterium
ATCGTGTAGTGCCACAGGTCCTGTTGGTACGTCGTCCGGGCGGCGCCGACGTCCGTCGTACCGTCCTCGCCGACGGGGGGATCCTGCCGGACGAGGTAGCCGGGGTGGCCGCCACCGACACGGGTGGTCTTCATACGGCGGTCGGCGGCGAGGTCGGCGGGGCCGAGGGACAGGCCCTGCATGCGCGGTGAGGCGCCGCAGATCTCCTCGACGTTGGCGACGCCGCGGGCGGTCTCGAGGATCGCGTGGACCAGGATCGGGCGGGTCAGGCCCGCCTTGGCCTCGAGCTGGGCCAGCAGGCGGTCGACGTAGTGGATGTCCTCGGCGCCCTGCACCTTGGGCACCATGATCACGTCGAGCTTGTCGCCGATCGCCGGAACGAGCGTGGTGAGGTCGTCGAGCGCCCAGGGGCTGTCGAGTGCGTTGATACGGGTCCACAGCTGGGTGGGCCCGCTCCCCCCACCGAGGTGGGCCGTCTCCTGCGAGATCCGGACCAGGCCCTCCCGGGCGGCGACCTTGTTGTCGGCCTTGACGGCGTCCTCGAGGTTGCCGAGGAGGACGTCGACGGTGCCGACCATCTGGGGGATCTTGGCCGCCATCTTCTCGTTGGACGGGTCGAAGAAGTGGATCGCCCGGCTCGGGCGGGCCGGGATCTCGGTCAGCGGCTGCGGGGCCCCCACGGCGAGGGGGCGGAAGAAGTCCTTGGCGCTCTTCGGCATGGGCGGACGTTAGCAACGCTTCGAGATCCCGGGTATGACACATCCCACGTCGTACGCCGTCTCTCGCGCCGGCCCTAGCGTCGCCACCACCGTCGCCGGGGGGCGGGGTCCGGCGGGGACGGTGGCCGGGGCCGCGTGGCCCGGCGGGTGCGCCACGCGGCGACGGTGGCGTCGACGTCACGCTGCTGGGTGATCAGCGGCGGGCCACCGAGGGGTTGATAGAACGCCGCCCGCACCCGCTCGTTGAACTCCTCGACCTCGCGGCGCACGTCGGCCTCCGCGCCCAGCCGGTCGAGCCGGGCGTCGAGCTCGGCGTCGTCCTTGCGCAGCTGGAGAGCGGGCGGCAGGACGCCGGTGATCTGCTCGCGTTCCACGAGCTTCTTGACCCACCAGTCCGGGTCATGGTGCTCGCCGAGCCCCTCGATCGGCTTGCCATAGCCGGGCAGGTCGTCGAAATCGCCGCGGGCCTGCGCCTGCCGGATCTGCTGGTCCACCCAGCTCGCCTGCTGGTCGATGCGCGCCCGTGCCGCCGACCGCCCGGTGCGAGGGTCACGCGCCGGGCCGCGGTCGGGGACGGATGGTGTCTCGGCCGGGTCCTCAGGCATCACGACTGAGCGTACGTCGGCCGGCTGGGCGAATCACGACCCCGTCGCTGGGTACGGGGGTCGACGGAAGGAGTGTGCGTCGTGCCCGAGACCGAAGGCGTCATCAAGACAGATATCCCCAACAGGATCGACCGACTGCCCTGGGCCCGGTGGCACTGGTTGGTGATCTTCGCCCTCGGCACCGTGTGGGTGCTCGACGGCTTGGAGGTGACCATCAAAGGCGCGGTCGGGGCGTCGCTCAAGGACTCCATCGGCTTCTCGACGGTGCAGGTGGCCGGGTCCGCGTCGATCTATATCCTCGGCGCCATCTCCGGAGCGCTGTTCTGGGGCTATCTGACCGACCGGTTCGGACGCAAGAAGCTCTTCCTGATCACCCTCGGCGTCTATCTCGTGGGGGTCGCCATCACCGCCACGGCGGGCCTGGTGACGCCGGACGGCGCTGCGACCTATTGGTGGTTCGCCGTCGGACGCTTCCTCACCGGGACCGGGATCGGCGGTGAGTACTCCGCGATCAACTCGGCCATCGACGAGCTGATCCCCGCCCGGGTGCGGGGCACCGTCGATCTGGTCGTCAACGGGTCCTACTGGCTGGGCGCTGCGGTGGCCGCGGCCTTGGGTTATCTCTATCTCGCAGACCTCCCCTCCGGTGTCGGGTGGCGTCTCGCGTTCGCCACCGGTGGATTCGTCGCGATCGGCGTGCTGCTCCTGCGGCTGCTCGTGCCGGAGTCGCCGCGGTGGCTGATCATCCACGGCCGCGAGGACGAGGCCGAGCGGGTGGTCGGCGGCATCGAGGACAAGGTGCGCCACCAGATCGACGACGACCTGCCGAGGGTCACCAGTGAGCCGCTTGAGCTGCGCTCACGTGAGAGCACCGGGTTCGTCGAGATCGCCCGTACCGTGCTCAAGGTCTATCCCTAGCGGACCGTCGTCGGGTTCGCCTTGATGACCTCCCAGGCCTTCCTCTACAACGCGTTGTTCTTCACCTACGGTCTGATGCTCACGACGTTCTATGGCGTGAGCGCGGCCAGTGTCGGACTGTTCCTGCTCCCGTTCGCCGCCGGCAACTTCCTCGGGCCGGTGCTGCTCGGGCCGCTGTTCGACCGGGTCGGTCGTCGGCCCATGATCGCCGGAACGTTCATCATCGGCGGCGTCGCGGCGGTGATCGTCGGATGGCTGTTCCAGGCGGAGGCACTGTCGACCTGGACGCAGACGCTGGCCTGGGTGGCGATCTTCTTCTTCGCCTCGGCCGGCGCGAGCGCTGGTTATCCGACGGTCAGCGAGACGTTCCCCCTGGAGATCCGCGCCATGGTGATCGCGCTGTTCTGTGCGATCGGCACCGGCGTCAGCGGCATCCTGGGGCCGTGGCTGTTCGGTCAGCTGATCTCGAGTGAGTCGCGGATCAACGTGTTCTATGGCTACGCCCTGGCCGGCGGCTTGATGGTGGTCGCGGGCATCATCCACGCCACGATGGGGGTCCGCGCGGAGCAGAAGCCCCTGGAGGACATCGCTGCCCCCTCTCCGTCGACGAGGCCGAGGACCAGCAGGATGACGACGGCCACGGTCACGCCGAGCACGGCGATGGTCCCGGTCGTCCCCAGCGGGACGGGGGGGGACGACGACGTCGATCGCGACGAGGAGCTGGTGGCCCCCGCCCCCGGCTCGATGTGGGCTGGGGGTCTGCCCCGCCTCTCCGACTGGGGGTCGGAGACCAGGGAGATCCGTGAAGAGGCGGGCATCCTCGCCGAGGCGCTGGATCGCGACGGGCCGGCCAAGCGCCGCGAGCCGCGCCGCCGGGTGCGGGCAGGCTACTGGGGCCCGGGGCAGTTCGGCCGCGCCCTGCGCTTGGCCGTACAGACTCACCAGGTCGCCGTCCGCAACGGCCGGCTGGAGGCGAGCGACGGTCCTCCCCCGCAGCGCCACCGGCGGCCCTGACCGGGCGTCGCAGGTCAGCCCACCATCACCCGGCCTCATCGGCATCGGCGAAGGCGCCGGCCG
>JAGQUE010000177.1 GCA_020438665.1 Nocardioidaceae bacterium
TCTGCTTGTTGCCCTTGTTGATGTCCAGGGCGGTGGGGTCCAGGAAGGGGTCGGTGTCGTTGGGGTCGAGGTCACCGAGCTGGACGAGGCCGAGGCGCTTGTAGAGCACGTCGACGGTGATCTTGCCGCCCTGGGCGGTGGTCAGCTCGACGCCGTCGGCCCCCAGCGCCGTCTTGGAGGTGATGGTCGCGCCCGGGACGACGTGATAGAGAAGGACCTGCTCGATGGCGTCGACCCCGACCGCGTTGACGAGCGCGTTGAAGGTCGCCTTCTCGGTCTTGGGCCGTGAGCCGGTCAGGTCCTTGGCCAGCTGCTTGAACGACCAGTCGTTGGGGATGAACGCGGTGACGGGCTTCTTGCCCTGGGTGAGGATCTTGACCGGGCTGTCGGGCTTGGCGGCCAGCACCGCGAGCACGGCCTCGGTCACGATGTCGTAGTCGAACGGGTTCTTGTCGAACTTGTTGCCGTCCGAGGTCAGCACCTTGGCCAGGCTGCGGTTGCCCAGCTTCTTGCCCTCCTGGGAGCCGGCCGTGGCCGGAGCAGCGGTGCCGGCGGCGAGCAGGGCGGTGGCGGCCAGGGTGGCAGCCGCGGTGCGGAGCTTCATGGTCTTCCCCTTCCGAAGTGGGCCGCCGGGTGCGGCCTCATGTCCCCTCCTTCGTTGGCTGGGGCGAGTTGGTTGCCGCAACGCCCGGGTGTTGCGAAATCGAAGGCCGGGTGTGCGGCTGACTAGCATGAGCGGGTCGACGATGCTTCGAGCGCGGACGGGGGAGCCAGGTGCCGGAGGTGGGACGCTTGCTCCGGGGTGCCGCCCGTCGCGTCCGGTCCGTCCTCGGCCGGCCCGTCCGACGCGGCCGCGCCACCGGCGAGGGCCGCGCGCCGTCCGACGGCGTACGCCGCATCCTCGTCGAGGAGGCCACCAACCTGGGCCCGCTGTTCGACGCGGGGGTGAGCCGCTCCCGCCGCCGGATGAAGAACGCCGGCCTCGACGCCGACTACGACCTGGCCTACGAGCACTTCGACGTCAGCCACTTCCTCATGCAGGTCCGTCCGCTGCTGGCCGGCAACCGTGACCCGCTGGCCCACTTCCTCGGCAACGGTGCGGAGGCCAAGGCGAGTCCCGAGATCAACTTCGACATGGCGGCCTATCTCGCGCGCCACCCCGAGCGTGCCGGTGACCGCGAGACGAGTCCCTATCTGGCGTGGCTCAAGCGAGGGCGCGCCGCCGGCGAGATCGCTGACCCGGCCGTGGGCCTCGAGGAGCTGGCCCCGGTGCTGGGCCTGGAGGTCGCCGACGTGGTCGCCGAGCTCCAAGCCGTCCGCCTCGACGTCCAGGAGCGGCTGCGCACCGGCACCCTCGGTTCTATGGTGGCCAAGGCGGCGGAGATCGAGCCGCTCATCGGCGACGTCTGGCCCGAGACGGCACGGTTGCGCATCCCGCCCTTCGCGACCGACGTCTCTGCCCGCCAGGTCGCCGCGATCCACCGCTGTCATGCCCAGGCGGGCTTCCGCCGGGCCCGTGTGGTGCTGGTCGTCAGCGACCCGCGCTGGGGCGGCGGCCGCCGCGTGGAGGGCCACCTGGCACATGCCATGTCTCGGGCGATGTCGGCCGACGACATCGTGGTCGTCTACACCGACACGGGAGGCGCCGGCCCGGTGGGGCGGTTCCCGGCCGGTGTGCGCGAGGTGAGCCTCGCGCCGGAGCTCGAGGGCTTCGAGGACGAGGACGTCTCCCAGCGGGTGCTGGTGGAGCTGCTCCGCTCGTTGCGCGCCGAGGTGATCGTCAACATCAACTCGGTGCTGCTCTATCGGGCCATGTCGACCTATGGCAAGGCGCTCGCCGCGTCGGAACGTATCTTCCTGGTGATGTTCGGCAACGAACAGATGCCGGCCGGCAACTGGGTCGGTCTGCCGTTGCGCTACTTCTATCGCACCTTCGACGCGGTCGCCGGCGTCGTCACCGACAGCCACCACCTGCGGGAGTGGCTGATCGAGCGACACCAGCTCCCCGACGAGATGTCAGCCCGGCTCCACGTCTTCAGCGCCCCGGTCGATCCGGCCGTGGGTCCGGTGCCGCCGTCCGAGCGCCCGCCGGGACGGCCTCCCCAGGTCTTCTGGGCCGGCCGGTTCGACCGGCAGAAGCGCGTGGACGTCGCCTTCCAGGTGGCTCGACTCATGCCCGACGTTGGCTTCCGGTTCTGGGGAGAGAAGGTCCTCAACGCACCCGGGGCCGGACCCAAGCCCGACAATCTCACCCTCGAGGGCCCCTATGGGCACTTCTCCGAGGTCCCCCTCGCCGACGCCGACGCCTGGCTCTACACGTCCGGGTGGGACGGGGTCCCGAGTCAGCTCCTCGAGGTCGCCATGACCGGCGTGCCGATCGTGGGCAGCCTCGTCGGTGGCACCGGCGAGATCCTGGTCCCCGGAGAGTCGTGGCCGGTCGCCGACCTCGACAACCCCGCCGCCTATGTCGCCGCGCTGCGGGAGGTTCTGGCCGACCCGCAGGCCGCCCGCGCCAAGGCGGCCCGGCTCCGCGCCATGATGATCCAGGAGCGGAGTGAGGAGCGCTACGCCGAGCACGCCCTCGCCGTCCTGCTCGGTCCCCCTCGACCCGATGGGCCGGAGGGGGCGCCATGACCGACCTGACCGTGATCGTCACCGCTCACGACGAGACGGTGGTGAGCGGACCGACGATGCGGTCGGCCGACCAGGCGGTCGCCGTCGCTCGGGAGGCCGGGCTCTCGGTCCAGCCGATCATCGTGCTCGACCGGGCGACCGCCGGGACCACCGCCTATTTCACCCAGCCGCGGTTCGGACAGTGGGAGACGCGCGTCTTCCACGAGGGCGACCTCGGGCGGGTGCGCAACGCCGTCGTGCCCGACACCGACGGTCGCTTCGTCGCGTTCCTCGACGCCGACGACCTGTTCAGCGAGAACTGGCTGGCCGCCGGCGTCGCGGTGCTCGACGCCGCCCACGAGCGCGGCGAGCGGGCCATCGCCCACCCCGAGCTCAACATGGTCTTCGACGGCACCCGCTCCGTGCTGGTCAATATTCCGGACGACTCCCCGCTGTTCACGCCCTACTACCTCTATGTGCGCCACTACTACGACTCGCTACTGCTGGCGCCACGCGAGGCGCACCTGGAGATCCCCTACGTCGGCCGCGACGTCCCCAACGGGTTGTCCTACCAGGACTTCCAGTTCACGATCGAGACGTTCGCCGCCGGCTGGCGCCACCTCGTGGTGCCCGACACCGTGATCTTCAAGCGCCGCCGCGACTTCTCCCTCGTCACCGAGAGCAACGCCCGCAAGTCCGTGGTCCGGTCCCTTCCGGCGATGGCGATCGACCGGGTGGCCGAGCTCGCCCGCCCGACAGGGAAGAGCGGCTAGCACCAGCCGGCCGGACCCCTGGCCTCCGGCCCCGGCGTGCCCGATCCAGGGCCGCTCGTGGCTCGGACTAGGGTGGTGGCGGCATGCGGATGCCACAGGTCATGGTTGAGGGGGATGCGTGCGGAAGGTCCTGATCACGGGCGGAGCCGGCTTCATCGGTCGTCATCTCGCCGACCACCTCGTCGGTCGTGGCGACGTCGCCGTCACCGTTCTCGACAACGAGTCGCTGGGGGACCGCCACCAGCTCGACCTGGACACGGTCCGTTTCATCCACGGTGACCTGCGCAGCCGTGACGACGTGCGCCAGGCTCTCGAGGGGCAGGATGCCGTCGTCCATCTCGCCGCCGACACCCGGGTGATGGACAGCATCGCGGACCCCACGTTCAACTTCCACAACAACGTGGTCGGTTCCTTCAACCTGCTGGAGGAGTGCCGCGAGCTCGGCGTCGGTCGCGTGGTCGTCGCGTCGACCGGGGGAGCGATCGTGGGAGACGTCCAGCCCCCCGTCCACGAGGCCCTGGCCCCTCACCCCACCTCGCCCTACGGCGCCTCCAAGCTCATGCTCGAGGGCTATGTCGACGCCTTCTCGGCCTCCTACGGCCTCCGGGGGTGCGCACTGCGGTTCTCCAACATCTATGGGCCGCGCTCATGGCACAAGGGCTCGGTCGTCGCGCAGTTCTTCAAGACGATCCTGGCCGGCGAGCCGCTCGTGGTCTATGGCGACGGCAGCCAGTCCCGCGACTACCTCTTCGTGGGTGACCTCGTCGAAGCCATCGGGGCCAGCATCGACAGCGACGCGGTCGGAGCCATCCAGCTGGGCAGCGGACATCCCACCACGATCAACGAGCTGCTCGACGCCATGCGACACGTCGTGGGCCGCGAGCTCGACGTCCACTACGCCGACTTCCGGGCCGGCGAGGTCCGCGAGACCTGGTGCCAGATCGACAGGGCCCGCGACCTCCTCGGCTTCAACCCCACGACGTCACTCGAGAACGGTCTCCAGGTGACCTGGGACTGGTTCACCCACCAGCCGCGAGGTTGACGCGGGCCCGCACGATGCCGACCACACCCGAACGTGTCCTGGTGCTCCATCTGGGCCTCCACAAGACCGCCTCGTCCTATGTCCAGAACCTCCTGGCGGCCCGCCGGTCGGATCTGCTGGCCGCGGGCATCCTCTATCCGCGGACCGGCACCGTCGAGGGGAGGTCGAGCACCCGGGTGGGCGCCACCTCGGGCCATGCCCTGTTCACCCGTCCCCAGCGGGTGGCGGGGCTGATGAACAAGCTCCGCCAGGAGGTCACGGCCGACACCCACACCGTGCTGTTGTCGTCGGAGGACTTCACGCTGCGGCGGGCGGCCGATCCGCTCCAGTTCCGCCAGCTGCTGAGTGGGTTCGACAGGGTCAAGGCTGTGTTGGTGCTCCGGCGCCAGGACGAGTGGCTGCTCAGCTGGTACAAGCAGGCCGTCGACCAGTTCGCGAACGACGAGCGTCGTCCCTTCGACGTCTTCCTCGCGGAGGAAGGTCCGACGCTGCTCGACTTCTACACCAGGTTCACCCCCTGGCGTGACCTGGTCGGTATCGACGACTTCCACGTGCTGTCCTATGACGACCTCGACGGCGGCGCCGAGATCTGTCGGCGCATCCTCGAGGTGGCCGGGGCTCCGCGATCGCTGTGGCCCGACGACAGCCAGGGTGACGTGGCCCGCTACGACAGCATCCGCGCCATCGACACGCTGGGGCTGCGCATCCTCAACGCCTATCGGGTGGGCAGCCGCGACGAGCGCATCGCCCTGGCCCGGACCATCTATGGCCTGCGCCCGCCCGGCGACATCGAGCTCCTCACTCCGTCCATCCGGGCCGGGATCCACCAGTTCTGCGCACCCGTCAACGAGCGCATCGAACGCGAGTGGTTCGACCACCCCGTGCCCGGTCTCAGGTTCGGTGCCGTCCCGCCTCCGCCGGCAGCTCCGCCCACCTCGGCCGACCTGGTCGGCTATCTCGATGCGGTGCTGGCTGTCTGCGAGGCGGCCGAGGGGCGGTTGGTGCCCGAGGTCGAGCAACAGCGACGGCGCCTGGCGTCCGCACGGGCGACGAGGTCGGCCCGATGACTGAGCGTGCCGAGCTGGCCGCACGCGTGCGCGATCGGACCCTGGTCCTCCACATCGGTCTTCACAAGACCGCCACGACCTTCGTCCAGAACCTGCTCAGTGCCTGCCGCTACCCGCTGCTGCAGTCCGGGCTGCTCTATCCCAGCACCGGGCTGTCGGCCGCCGACACCGGCCAGACCCGCGACGGCGCCCAGTCGGGTCACGCGCTGCTGTCGCGGCGTGGTGCGTCGGTCTATGACAAGCTGTTGCCGGCCCTCTATCGCGAGCTGCCCGACGACGTTGCGACGGTCCTGGTCTCGTCCGAGAACTTCACGCTCTTCCAGCGTGGCGTCCAGCCGGACGAATACCTCGAAGCGTTCCGGGACTTCGGCCGCCTGAAGGTGGTGCTGGTCCTCCGTCGGCAGGACACCTGGATCGAGAGCTACTACAAACAGCTCGTCGACTCCTACATCGACTTCGAGACCCGCTCGTTCGCTGCGTTCGTCGAGTCGGCCGGGCCCGAGCTCATGGACTTCTATGGCCGGTTCGGCGGCTGGCGCGACGCGGTCGGTGCCGACAGCTTCCACGTCGTGTCCTACGACGACACCCCCGGCGGAGTCGCGTTGGCGCGGGCCATCGTCGAGGCGGCCGGTGGCGACGGCTCGACCCTCGACGAGGCCGCACGCCTGCCACTCCCGGGCTACCACAGCGTCCGGGGCATCGACACGATCGGGCTGCGGCTTCTCAACGCCCACCGGTTCCCCGATCGCGAGCAGCGAAGCGCGCTCGCCAGGTCGGTCTATGTGGCCCCGCCTGCGGGAGACCTGCGCCTGCTGACGCCCGAGATCCAGCGCCGTATCCAGGCCGACCACGCGGCGATGAACGCGCAGATCGAGAGCGAGTGGTTCCCCACCCCCGTGCCGGGGTTCCGGTTCGGGGCCGAGCTCGACCTGAGCTCCCCGACGCCCCCGAGCGGTGCGGAGCTGGCGGACTACGTCGACCGGGTCCTCGGTTGGTGCAACGACCGCCGGCGGCCCGACGACAAGACCGACGCCATCGTGGGTCGGAGCGGAGGGACGGCCACCGATGGCTGACCGAGCCCTCACGCCGCTCACCGGATCCGCCTCGCTGCAGGGCCTGGCCGTCTTCGCGTTGTTCCGCGGCGACCGGACCCAGCTCCTCCAGTGGGCCAACGCCCATGTGAGCGCCGGAGCCGACCACGTCTATGCCGTGTTGGATCGCCCCGTCCCAGGGCTGGTCGAGGGCTTGCCCGAGCACTCCCGGGTCACCTGGATGACCCTCGGGCAGCAGACCTGGGACCAGTTCTATGTGCCCGGCGGCGACAACGTCGAGCGCAAGCAGGTCGACGTCCTCCGTGTCGTGGCTCGGCGGGCCGCCGCCGACGGTCACGGCTATCTCGCCTTCGTGGATGCCGACGAGGTCGTGATGCTGCGGCAACCGTTCGACGTCCTGCGTGCCCGCTTCCCGGATGCCGACGTGCTGCGCCTCGGCGTGCGGGAGGTCTGGTATGCCGACGACGCCGGGCCGACCGCACCCTTCGCTGCGTCGCTCGCCCTGCGCCGGCCGGCGGGGCGCTACGACTGGAGCCGCGCCCTCGGCTGGCGGGCGCAGTTCCTGCGCGCCGGAGTCCTGGGCCACGACGGAGGCAAGTGTCTCTATCGGCTGCCCATCGCACCCGGGGAGGTCGGGGTCCACGGACCGGTCAGCGGTCACCTTCGCGAGCGGACCGTCGACGTCCCCGCCGACAGCGGAGACCTGCTCCACTTCGACGCCGGCAGCGTGAGCACCTGGAACGCCAAGTGGCGCTCGCGGCTCGATCGGGACACGGTGGCGTTCGGTCTGGGGCCGCACCGCAAGGCCCAACTGCAGCTGTTCGCCCACGCGTTGTCAGGTGGTGCGGACACGCAGGAGGCGTTCTTCAGGGGCTTCTTCACGCTGACCGATGAGGCCCGCGAGACGCTGGACCAGGCCTCGCTCATCGAGCCGGTCGACCTCGAGGTCGCGGTCAGTGGCCCCCTCCCGGTCACCTCAGGGGGAGGGCAGGCAGGGCCACCTTCGCGGCCTCCCCTCGACGGGCATCGGGTGGACTTCCAGTTCGCGATGGTGTGCGACCAACGGTTCGTGGCTCCCACCATGGCAACGATGCTGTCGGTGATCGCGCAGATCGGCGATCGGGGCAGCATCCGGTTCGTGATCCTCGGCGACGGGCTGACACCGGCCCACGCGGCCCGCTTCCGCGAGGTCGAGCTCACGCCCTACGACGTCGAGGTCCGCGTCCACGACGTCACCAGTGACCTCGACCGCGACGTCGGGACCGAGGACGCCAAGCGTGCGACGTTCGGTCGCATCTACCTCATCGACCACCTGCCCCCGCAGCGAACCATCTATCTGGACGGGGACATCCTCGCGACGCGCGACTTCACCGAGCTCTTCCGGCTCGACCTTCAGGGAGCCTGCCTGGCCGGCGTCACCGACAGCGCGGCGCTGCGCCTGGACGCGAACCCCGCCGGGGTCCCCATCGAGCAACGGATGCGGCTGGTCGGGATCACCCGTGGCGACCCGTCGGACTATCTCAACGGCGGGGTGCTGATCTTCGACCTGGACAACCCCGACTTCCAGCGCCTGGCCCTGGAGGCTCGCAGCCTGGTCGTCACACGAGGCCGCTCCCTCAAGCAGCGCGACCAGGATGCGATGAACCTGGCGTTCGCCGGCCGCAAGTATCGCCTGCCCAACACCTACAACTACATGACCCAGTTCTATGTCTCCGACCGGTGCGTGGACGAGGGCCTTCCGGCCGTCAAGTATGCCCATGCCGACGCCAGCCTCATCCACTTCTCCGGGGCGGTGAAGCCGTGGGAGCACTCGGAGGCCGAGTTCTACAACGGGCTCTATCGCCGGCTGGTTCACGAAGCCGAGGAGCGGCTCGGTGTGAGCAGCGGCCTCTATTTCTCACTCCCTGCCCGCTCGCCTCGCGAGGCCTGGTCGCCGCAACGCTGGGCCGACGTCCTGGGCGCCCCCGACCGGCCGTCACCTGACGCCGAGCGCACCCCGGACCTCGAGCTCGTCGACATCACGGCCGACGGCGTCTATGTGAGGATCTCGACCGACCTCCTCCGGCTGGCCAGGAGGCAGGATCTCGTGCTGCGCATCGAGTCGCGCGGGCAGGAGCTCGCCACGCTGCCGCTGTCGGCGCTGTCCCCTCCTCTCGTCCGGCTGGTGGCGTCGACCCGTCCTGGCGTGAGGAGGCTCCCGCTGGACCTCGAGGCTCTGCTGGCGGGCACCGACGGGATCGCGCGCGACGTCGAGCTGACCCTGGCGGCCCCTCAAGCGCTCGACGGGTTCTCCCGATGGGTCGCAGGGAGCCGGCTCCTGGCCGCACCGTCGGCCGCCACCGCTGGGCTGATCGAGGAGATCGGGATCCGCGCGGCCGTCACTGGTCTCGCCGACGGGATGCTGTCCGGGTGGTGCGACATCGACACGCTGGGTCAGCGGCCCCGGCTGTCGATGCACGTGGCCGGGGAGCTGGTCGCACGGCTGCGCCTCGAGCCCTCCCTCGACGACCAGAGGGCGATGTTCTCCGTCCCGGTGGCTGACCTCGTCGGCCGGGGCTACCCCTCCGATGCTCCACTGACAGTCCGGATCCCGGCGACGAACGTGCCGGTGCCGGGTCCCCGTGTGACGATCGGCATGCTGGGCGAGCCGGCGTCGACGCGCTCGGCGCCCTCGACAGAGGCCGACACCGGACGAGGAAGGCCGCGGACGCGGTGGCGCCGGGGTCGCGAAGCTCAGTAGTCGTAGACCTCGAAGTCCTGGGCATAGAGCTGTTCGACCCGCGACACGAGGTCGGGGCGGCCGTCGAAGACGCTCCGCTCCCGCTGGCGTCGGGAGATGTTGCGGGACTCCGCCGGCAGGAACGGCAGCCCGGCCTCGTCGCGGATCCGTGCGATGTCGGCCGAGAACGTCTCCAGCTTGCCGACGTGGTCGAAGGTGATCAGGGGATGGAGCAGGTTGAGGTGCTGAGGCCGCCAGTGGCGGTCCATCTCGGTGAGCGGGTCTTGGCGCTCCACGGCGCTGAGGAACTCCTCGAAGGTGACTTCCCGGTCACCGGCGTCCTTGATCTCGAGCAGGTCGAGGGCGTGCTGGCGCCACACGCGTGAATAGACCACCTTGTCCCAATAGGCCGACTCGATGCGTCGCAGGGGGTGGCGCACGAAGCTGAACCGATAGGCGGAGCCGTTGAGCATCGACAACATCCGGTCACGGCCCAGCTCCGCCACCGTGGGCACCCGATGGTCTTGATGGATGCGGGCCGGGGACTCGGACTCACCCGTGTGGAGCTGGTCCAGCCACGTCACGATCGTCGAGCAGGCCGCCTTGGGATTCTTGACATAGAACAGTTTCCAGTCAGGCACGGCCAACAGGTAGCGGCCGGGATGACGGCCCGGGAAATAGGACTTCACGGAACGCCACGTCGTGGGTTGCGCTGACACAGGCATCAGTATCCGTAGAGCTCGTAGTCGGTCGCATAGATGGTCTCGACCCGCTGCACGAGGTCGGGCCGGCCGTCGAAGACGCTCGTGTCGGCCCGTCGTGAGACGTTGCGCTGGGGGGCAGGCACGCGTGGCAGCCCCGCCTCCTGCTGGATGGCGTCAAGATCCGCAGCGAACGACTCGAGCCTGCCGATGCGGTTGAACCGGACTACCGGGTGAAGCAGGTTGAGGTGCTGGGGCCGCCAGTGCGGGTCGCAGTCGACCGAGCTCACCTGGTGCTCCACCGCGTCGAGGAACTCCTCGAAGCCGACGGTGCGATCCTCAGCCCCGAGGATCCCCAGCAGCCCGAGCACGCGGGGACGCTCCTTGTGGTCGGGAACCACCTTGTTCCAATAGGTCGACTCGAGCCTCGTCCGTGGGTTGCGCACGAAGCTGAACCGATAGGCCGACCCACCAAGCATCTCGAGGAGCCGGTCGCGACCGACCTCTCGAAGCCGGGGGAGTCGGTGCTGTTGGTGGATGTTGCCCGGCGGGGGCGGACTCCCGGTGTGCAGGTGGTCCAGCCAGGCCAGGATGGTCGAGCAGCCGGCCTTGGCGTTCTTGACATAGACGAGGTCGTGGTCGGGCAGCGCCAACACGAACGTGCCGACGTGGCGCCCGGGGAAGAACCGCTTGACCGCCCGCCAGGGCACCCCGTCCATCTGCGTGCCGGTCGTGCCGGTGGTGCCGGGCGGCATGGCTCAGAGGTGGTGGGGGGCGTTGTCGGGGATGCCCGCCTTGTGGTCGCTGTTCCAGACCGAGTAGCACGGGATCCGGTCGACGTCGCACCGGTCGGCGTACTTGCGGGTGATCTCGGTGACCTCCTCCATCAGCCCGTCGCTCAACGTGATCGGGTCGAGGCCGAGGTGGAGGAAACGATCGTTGGCGACGTGGAGCTCGTTCTCGTCGGCCTCGTTGCGCGGGTTGGAGACGAGGGCGATCTCGGCGCCCGTCCGGTCGGAGATCATCTGGGCGAGGTCGCGGACGCGGTGGGTCTCGGTCATCTGGTTCATGATCTGGACCCGATCGCCGCGCTCCGGCGGGTTCTCCAGCGCGAGCTGGATGCACTTGACCGTGTCCTGGAGGTGGATGAACGCCCGGGTCTGGCCACCGGTGCCGTGCACGGTCATCGGATAGCCGATGGCCGCCTGCATCAGGAAGCGGTTGAGCACCGTGCCGTAGTCGCCGTCGTAGTCGAACCGGTTGACCAGCCGCTCGTCGAGCTTGGTCTCGGCTGTCTGGGTGCCCCACACGATGCCCTGGTGCAGGTCGGTGATCCGCACGTGGTCGTTCTTGGCGTAGTAGGCGAAGAGCAGCTGGTCCTGCGTCTTGGTCATGTGATAGATGCTGCC
>JAGQUE010000178.1 GCA_020438665.1 Nocardioidaceae bacterium
GCGGCGTACGCCATGGTGACCGGGCCGGAGCACGCGCTGGGCTTCGGCACCCTGCCCGACCATGCCCCGCCGGGCTGGCCCAACGAGCACGGCTCCAAGCAGTTCCACTTCGACCTGGCCGTCGACGACATCGATGCGGCCGCCGCTCGGTGCGTCGAGCTGGGCGCGACCCTGCCCGACGAGCAGCCCGGTGAGACGTGGCGCGTCCTGCTCGACCCGAGCGGCCACCCCTTCTGCCTCACCCTGGCCGCCAACTGGGGCTGACCGGCCCGGTCCGCCCCCGACCGGCCGCCTAGGCTGGCGGCATGCGCAGGGTCCTCGTGGTCGACGCCGCCAACGTCGTCGGGGCGACGCCCAATGGCTGGTGGAACGACCGGGCGGGGGCCGCCCTCAAGCTCCACGACCAGCTGCTCACCGCCGACGTCATCCACGACGACGTCGTGCTGGTCCTCGAAGGCCAGGCCAAGGCCGCGGTGCGACCCGGCAAGGACGCCCACGTCAGGACGGTCCACGCCCCGCGCGACGGCGACGCCGCGATCGTGAAGGCCGCGCAGCAAGCGGCCGAGTCGGGGGCCGAGGTCACCGTGGTCACCGCCGACCGCGCCCTGGCCGCGCGCGTCGCCGGCGTGGGCGCGGCCGTGATGAGTCCCTCCTGGCTCCTCGACCACCTCCACTGACGAGCCGTGCCGACCGGCGGGATGCCGGGTGAGCCGCTGCGGACCGGCGTCTAGGCTGCCCGGGTGCCCCTCCGGTCCGCGCTCCTCGCCCTGAGTGTGGTCGTGGTGTGGGGCGTCAACTTCGTCGTGATCGACGAGGGCCTCCACGGGATCCCGCCGCTGCTGTTCGCGGCCGTCCGCTTCGTCCTGGTCGCGTTCCCGGCCGTCCTGCTGGTCCCGCGGCCCGACGTGCCGTGGTCCTCGATCGCCCGCGTGGGGCTGAGCATCTCGGCGGGCCAGTTCGCGTTCCTCTATCTTGCGCTCAAGGTGGGGATGCCCGCCGGCCTGGCCAGCCTCGTCCTTCAGTCGCAGGTGGTCGTCACCGTCGTGCTCGCGGCACTGCTGCTCCACGAGCACGTGACGCGCCAGCAGGTGGTCGGCCTGCTCGCCGGGGTCGCCGGGCTCGCTGTGGTCGGGCTCGGCCGGTCGGCGGCGACGCCGGCACTCGGAGTCGTCCTCACGGTGCTGGCCGCGTCCTCGTGGGCACTCGGCAACGTCGAGACCCGCCGGCTCGCGCTGCGCTCGGGTCTGCCGCTGGTGGTGTGGAGCGCTGTCGTCGTTCCGGTCCCCTTGCTGCTCCTCTCGCTCGTGGTCGAGGGGGCGACCGCCTGGGGCGACGCCTGGCAGGCGTGGGGCTGGCGGCAGACCGCGTCGACCGCCTACACCGTCGTGCTGTCCACCCTCTATGGCTACGGCGTGTGGAACAGCCTGCTCGCCCGGCATCCCGCCTCCCGGGTGGTGCCGTTCGCGTTGCTCGTCCCGGTCTTCGGGATCTCGGCGGCCTGGCTGGTGCAGGGCACCCACCCGGGAGCGCTGGAGTTCGCCGGCGGCGCGGTCCTGCTGCTGGGCGCGGCAGTCACGCTGTTCGCGCCGGCCAAGGTCGCCAGGCGAGAGCTGAGGCAGGAGCTGGCAGGCGAGGCCTGAACGCCGTCGAGCGACGGGCGAGTCGTCACCAGCCCCAGGTGCCGGGCTCCCCCTTGAACGGTCCGACCACGCGACTGGTGATCCAGCCGCCATAGAAGCCGCCGGCCTGCGGCGCGACGGTCTCCCCGTCGACGACGCAACGGTCCATCTCGCCGGGCATCACCGCGACGGCGTCCCGGATGACCTCGAAGCGTGGGGTCGGCTCCGGATAGGTCCAGGCGGCGGCCTCGGCGACCCGCCCGCCGGCCACGACGTCGAAGTAGGACGCCCGACCCTTCCACTCGCACACCGTGTGCCGCCCGGCCACCGGGACGAGCACCTCGTCGAGGAACGCCGCCCGCGGCAGGTAGTAGGTCGGCGGATGGCTGGTCTCGAGCACCCGCCAGGACACACTGCTGCGGGCGATCGCCACGCCGCCGAGGACGATCTCGATGGCCTCCGAGCTCTCCTCGAGCCGCGGTGGCCGCGGGTAGTCCCACACCGACTCCTGTCCCGGCCCCGGCTGCTGGCGACGCGGTCTCATGTCGCGACCCCGGCCGTGGCGGGACCGCGTCGTTCGCGCGCCGTGGCAGCGAGGACCACGAGGACGGCGACCATCGCCGCCACCGCCGTGGCGACCGAGCGGGGCTCGTCGGCGAGCCGGCCAACGGCGATCCACGCGAGCCCCCAGGCGCTCGCCAGCGCGACCGCCCAGCGACCGCCGAGCCGGCGCGCGAGCAGCACCCCGACACCGGCGGCCACCCCCACCACGAGCACGGCCGCCAGGTCCGCGAGCGGCGGGCCGGGGTCGACCCCGCTGTCGACCAGAGCCGCCGTCACGTTGGCGCAGGTGGCCACGGCGACCCAGCCCAGATAGAGCCCGAAGGTGCCGTCGACGACCACGTGTTCGACGTTGCTTTCGGAGCTCGGCGGGGTCTCGGTGAGGCGCCTCACCAGCACTCCGAGGGTGACGACCAACAGCCCGATCACCGCGACGCTCACCCAGATCCAGCCCTGCTGGGTGACCAGCAGCCAGGCCGCGTTGAGCACCATCGACGCCGCCGCCAACCAGCCCGTACGGCGCTGCCGGGGCGATGTCGCCTGACGGGGCAGCCACTGCCAGACCGTGTAGGCCGCCAGCCCCACATAGACCACCGACCAGATCGAGAAAGCGGGGCCGGCGGGCGCGAGCCGCGTGGCATCGGCGGACAGAGCACCGCCCGAGGAGCTCTCGACCGGCGTGCCGAGCACCCCGGTCCCGACCAGGGTGCCCACGACGCAGACGATCTCGGCGGCGGTCACGCCGACCTGACGGAGCCGGTCGGAGGTCGTGGGGGAGGACGTGTCGGTCATGCCCCCATCGAACGGGGTGATCCGCCGAGGGACAAGGAAACCGTCAGCTGTGCTCCACCTCGGCCAGCCAGGTCAGCAGGCTGTCGGTGAGCTCGCCGGCGGTGGCGAGGTAGCCGTGCTCGTCGGCGAGCAGGTGGCGTGCCCGCTCGGCGTTGCCGCTGACGGCGGTCTCGAGGATGGCGGCGTCAGCGCACGTGACCGGGTTTGACCGGGGAGAGCGGGTGTCGTGCGCCACATGTGCCCGTCAGCCGAGCGGACGTCTGCCCGGCAGGCTCTGGAAGACGAACGTCGTCTCGGTGTGGACCACTCCCGGGCGGCCGGTGATGTTGTCGAGCACGAAGTCGCGCAGCGCCTGGGGCGAGGCCGCCGCGAGGTGGACGAGGTAGTCGTCGGGTCCGGCGATGTTATAGGTGGCGAGCACCTGGGGGAGCGCCGCCACCTCGGTCCCGAACCGGTCGACCTCCTCGCGCAGCAGCCCGCTGAACCGGACCGCGACCATGGCCTGGACCGGCAGCCCGACGTGCACCAGGTCGACCTCGGCGTGGAAGCCGGTGATGACTCCGCGGTCCCGCAGCGAGCGGACCCGGGCCACGCAGGTCGACTCGGCGATCCCGGCGGTGGCGGCCAGGGCGACGTTGGTGCGACGCCCGTCGCGGGCGAGCTCGGCGAGCAGGACGCGGTCGACCTCATCGAGGTCGGGTGGCAGCCGCGGTGGGGGGCCGGGCAGTCGCCGCGCTTCCTTCGGCACGCCGCCCATCGTAGCCGCCCGGTCCGAGGTATCCACGTCAGAACCTGGGAAAGACCGCAGGATCTGCGCAACTGTTGCGGTCCATGCTCGCCGGATTCACCGTGGAGGCATGGCACCGCATGCCCCCGACACCCGCGCCGTCCACGCCGGACGCGACGACCTGACCGCCCTCGGCGCTCACGTCCCGCCCATCGACCTGTCGACGACCTATCCGATGCCGTCGGTCGAGGCGGGCGGTGCCTCCTACGACAAGATGGGCACCGGCAACCCGCCCGATCCGGGCGACACCCTGGTCTATCAGCGGCTGTGGAACCCCACCGTGGCCCGGTTCGAGCAGGCCGTCGCCGAGCTCGAGGGGCTCCCGGGGGCGGTCGCGTTCGCCACTGGCATGGCCGCGCTGACCGCCGTCCTCGTCGCCACCGTCGCCGACAACAAGCCGCACGTCGTGGCGATCCGCCCGCTCTACGGCGGTAGCGACCATCTGTTGGCGACCGGCCTGTTGGGAACCAAGGTCAGCTGGGTCAGGCCGGACGAGGTCGCCGACGCGGTCGCCCCCGACACCGGGCTGGTCGTCGTCGAGACCCCGGCCAACCCGACCCTCCAGCTCGTCGACCTCGAGCGACTGGTCGCCGATGCCGGCGACGTGCCGGTGCTTGTGGACAACACCTTCGCGACCCCGGTGCTCCAGCAGCCGGCCCGGCACGGCGCGCGGATCGTGCTGCACTCGGCGACGAAGTTCCTCGGCGGCCACGGCGACCTGATGGGCGGCGTCGTCGCCGCCGACGACGAGTGGCTCCACAAGATCCGCCCGGTGCGTGCGCTCACCGGTGCCCTGCTCTATCCGCTGGCCGGCTACCAGTTCCACCGCGGTCTCCAGACGCTCCCCGTCCGGGTTCGCGCCCAGCAGCAGACCGCGAGGGCCCTGGCCGCCTGGCTGGTCGAGCACCCCGAGATCCAGCGCGTCTACTACCCGGGCCTCCCCGGCCAGGACCCCGAGGGTCTGATCGGGCGGCAGATGGCCGGGCCGGGCTCGATCGTGGCCTTCGAGCCGCGCGGTGGCGGCGACGTGGCCGAGGCGTTGGTCACGCGGCTGCGGCTGATCACCCACGCCGTGTC
>JAGQUE010000179.1:0-3121 GCA_020438665.1 Nocardioidaceae bacterium
CGCCGGAGTTGTTGGTGATCGTCACCATCACCAGCGGGACGTCGTCGCCCCGCTCGGCGAGCAGTGCCTCGAGGGCGCCGACGTCGAGGTTGCCCTTGAAGGGGAAGTCGGAGGCGGTGTCGTGGGCCTCCGGCACGACCAGGTCGAGTGCCTCGGCGCCGGTGTACTCGACGTTGGCCCGCGTGGTGTCGAAGTGGGTGTTGTTGGGGATCACCTTGCCGGCGCCGCCCACGACGCTGAACAGGATCTTCTCGGCCGCCCGGCCCTGGTGGGTGGGGATGACGTGCTCGAAGTCGAACAGGTCGCGCACCGCGTCACGGAAGACGAAGTAGGACGGCGAGCCGGCGTAGGACTCGTCACCGTGCTGGAGCGCCGCCCACTGATCGCGGCTCATCGCGCCGGTGCCCGAGTCGGTGAGCAGGTCGATCAGGACGTCCTGGGCGTGGACCTGGAACAGGTTGTAGCCGGCCTCCCGCACGACCTGGCGCCGATGCTCGGCGGTGGTCAGCCGCAGCGGCTCCACCGAGTGGATCCGGAACGGCTCGAAGATCGTGCGGAACTGCGGCTCATCCATGGGGCCTCCTCAGGCACGCTTGTCCGGGCGACCGTGGAAGTCGTCCATGGTGTGGTAGATGCCGAGCACCTTGTCGGCGATGAAGTCACGCATCCCGATCGGCAGGATCCCCTTGACGGCCTCGCTGAGCTGGACCGTCTTGGGCATCACCACGAACGGCTTGCCGCGCAGCATGGCCGACCACGTCTCCTCGACGACGTCCTCGGGCTCCAGCAGCGGCAGCAGCGGTGCCGACTGGGCACCGTCGAACATGCCCGTCTTGATGTAGTAGGGGCAGACCGTGGTCACCTTCACGTGATCGTGGCCAGCCTGCTCGAGCTCGAGCCGCACCGACTCCGACCAGCCGACCACCGCCCACTTGGAGCCGGCATAGGCGGCCATGCGGGGATTGGCCGTCAGCCCGGCCGCCGAGGCCAGGTTGACCAGGCGGCACGGGGCACCGCTCTCGATCATCGCGGGGAGGAACGGCCTTGCGACGGTCATCGGGCCGAGCGCGTTGATCGCCATCGTGAACGCGGTGTCGCGCTCGGTGTCGGTCTCCCAGAAGTAGTGGTTGCCGCGCACCACGCCGGCGTTGTTGACGAGCACCTCGATGACGCCGACCTCGTCGATCACCTCGGCCGCTGCGGCAGCCACGGCAGCCCGGTCGGACACGTCGACCACGTCGGTGCGGATCCGGGTGACCTCGGGGTCGAGCTCGTCCGCCGTTCGGGCGAGCGCGTCGGCGTCGATGTCCCACAGCACCACCGTCGCGGCTCGCTCGGCGACCGCCCGCTCGACGAACAGTCGCCCCATCCCCATCGCCGCACCGGTCACCAGCACGTGCCGGCCTGCCACATCCCTCATCGTCGTAGTCACGCTCCTCATCGTGGCACCGCTGCGGCCCCACCGGCAGGGGCTCCTCCCCTGGTGTGACCCGCCCGACAGGGGGAGGTGTGGTCGAGGTGGCGGGGAGTGTGGCGGTGCCCGGCGTGGTGACGGTTCACCAAGGTAAGTGGGCGAACCCGCACTTACCGAGGTGAACTCCGCGAGGTAAGTGAGGGTTGACCTTCCTACCTTGGTGAACCGTCAAGGGCGTACGACGAGGGCGGCGGCCGCCACCGCGGCCGACGAGGAGCGCCCTACTCGCCGCGGAGGCGGCGGCGGAGCGTCTCGAGCTGCTTGAGCTCGGACTTGGAGAGGGAGTCCATGCCGCCCTCGCTGATCTTGTCGAGGAGGGCGTCGAGCTTAGCGCGGTCCGAGGTCGGGGCATAGGCGTGGCCGGAGCTGGAACCGGCCCAGGGCCCGCTGACGACGCTGCCCGACGAGCCGCGCCGACGACGCTGCTTGGGCTGGGCGGTGCGGTGACGGAAGAACGCCAGGTCGGGGACGGCGCGGTACTCGCGCAACAGCCCCACCGAGCGGGCGACCACCGCGGCGACGCCGAGACCGACGACGAAGTTGAGCAGGTCGATGAACATCCGGGCGCCGAGCAGCGACAGGAAGTTGATCCCCACCAGCACCAGCGCGATCAGCCAGCCCGGGATGTTGAACATGAACTGGATGTGGGGATATTCGGCGATGAAGACCAGGATCAGCACGAGCTGGATCGTGCCGAGGCCGGCCATGATCGGGGCCACGCTCTGGAAGGCGAGCGAGAAGAGCACCGCGAGGATGCCGAGGGTCAGCGTCAACCAGACGAGCAGGTTGGCCATCTTGGTGCGGCCGAGGTTGCCCTCGAGCTGGGAGCCGAAGTACCAGAAGAAGAAGATCGAGATGACCGACCACAACGAGATGTCGTTGCTGAGTGGCCAGGTGCCGATCCGCCAGATCTCGAAGCCCGACCAGACCTGGGACGGATAGAGCATGAAGAGCGAGAAGAACCCCGGCGCGATCGCATAGACGACGAACATCGTCGCCGAGAGCAGCGTGACGAACATGGTCGTGGTGACGTCGAGGGTGCCGATCCGGAACCACGGATCGGCCTCGCCCCCACCGGGGACGCCGGAGAAGCGGAAACGTCGGGCCACCGGCGCAGCCTAACAACGCGGGCCCAGCCGCGACTCACAGACGTGCCAGCAGACGATCCAGCGTCGGCCACAGCGACCGGCTCCGGGGAACGGCGACCGCGTCCTGGTAGTAGTACCACCAGAAGTAGCCGCCCACCCAGCGGTCCCCGAACGCCGTGCTCATGGCGGGTTGCAGCCCGTAGTAGCGGCGCGCGACCCGCCGCTTCTCCGCCAGGCTCGGGTCGGTCGCCATCCCGTCGGAGTGGCGCTGCGCGCCGACCTCGCCCATGCCCAGCCGGGCCTGCGGGAAGATCCGCCCCAGCCGGCGGAACGTGCGCCGGAACCGGGCGTCGGTCGGATGGGCGCGCGGGCTGCACGCGGTCTCATAGAAGCTCAGCAGCACGACGTCGACGCCGTGTCGGACCCGCCGCGGCAGCTGGCGCGCGAACGGGACCGTCGCCTCCCACGGATGCGCATAGCAGTCGTGGCTGGGCCAGTAGTTGAGCGTGATCACCGACCGCAGGTCCTCGTCGCCGTGGTTGTGCTCGACGACATCGAA
>JAGQUE010000179.1:3277-6161 GCA_020438665.1 Nocardioidaceae bacterium
GTCGAGTCGAACGGCTGCCCCAGCAGATAGGCGTGCCGGCGCAGGCGTCGTACGGCGGTCGCATAGGCCGCGGGCGGCTCGCCGGCCTGGAAGACCACGCGGACCGTGGGGGTCGCCTCGTGGCGGCGCAGCGCTCGGTCGAGCGCACGGAGCCTGGCGACGCTCTCCGTCGTGACCCCCCGCAGCGTGGCAGGAAGGGGCCGACCCGGATCGGTCGGGATCGCTGCGGCATCGGCCGGCCCGGCGAGTACCGGCCCGAGCGCCAGGGCGGCCACCAGCGCGCGGAGGATCACGGGGACCGGGTCACGATAGGTGGGCGGCCAGGTCGTGGCGGGCCCGCGGCGGGACATAGGAGCAGAAGGGCTCCTCGGCGTGCGGGTCACCGGTCATCGCATAGGCGCGGGCACGACTGCCACCGCACAGGCCGAGGAAGTTGCAGACGCCGCACTTGCCCTTGATCTGGCTGCGATCGCGCAGGCTGAGGAAGAGCGGTGAGCTGCGATAGACCTCGACGATGTCGTCGTCGCGGACGTTGCCCGCCGCGATCGGCAGGAAGCCCGAGGGGAAGATCTCGCCGGTGTGGCTGATGAACAGGAAGCCGTCGCCGTCGTTGACGTTGCGGGCCCGGCCGATGCCGTCCTTGTCGGAGTGGTGCTTGCCGGACGTCAGGACGTCGATCTGCACGGGCCCGGCGTTGGCGATGACGGGCTGCTCGGCGTTCTCGGCGCGCTTGTGCTGGACGACGACACGGGAGTATTGCGGTGCGGCGGTCGCCTTGATGTCGAACGGCGCGGTCTTGCTGAGCTCGTAGAGCTTGTCGAACACGGTCTCGAACTCCTCGGCGCTCGCCACGTCCTCGGGCTTGGCGCGTCCCATCGGCACGAGGAAGAAGACCTCCCAGAAGACCACGCCCAGGCCGGTCATCAGCTCGATCATCGCGTCCATGTCGTCGATGTTGTCGCGCCGGATCACGGTGTTGACCTGGGTGGAGAGCCCGATCTCCTGGGCCTCGCGCAGGATCCGCAGACCGTGCTCGAAGGACCCCTCGACCTGGCGGAAGGTGTCGTGGATGGCGGCGTTGGAGCCGTCGAGGCTGACGGCGAGCCGCACCAGCCCGGCGTCCTTGAGCTCGAGCATCGACGCGCGGCTGGTGAGGGGCGTGGTCGCCGGTGTGATGGCCATCCGCATCCCGAGGTCGCTGCCGTGGCTGACCAGCTCGACGATGTCGGGCCGCTTCATCGCATCGCCACCGCTGAACACGAAGATCACCGGGCCGAACTCGCGGACCCTGGTCATCATGGCCTTGGCCTCGTCCGTGGTGAGCTCACCAGGGTCGCGGTCGGGCTGAGCCTCGGCTCGGCAGTGCTTGCAGGCCAGGTCGCAGGCCTGGGTGGTCTCCCAGATGACGACGAACGGCGCCTGGTCGAAGTCCATGGGGGGGCGGCTCATGGGACGACGATAGGCCCGGCGGCTCGGCTCTTCTCCAACGTCCCCCGCTCGTGTGATCCTGACCTCTCGATCGCAGCAGTGAGAGAGGGGAACAACCATGGGGACTCTGCGAGCACGACTGATCGCCGTAGTGGCGGTCCTCGGACTGGCGGCCACGATGTCGCCGGCGCAGGCGGACAACGCCAAGCGCCACCACCCGAGACCCGACCGAGGTACGCCGGTCACGGTGATGACCCGCAACCTCTATCTCGGTGCCGACATCAACCGACCGGTCGAAGCGGCGGCCGCGGCGCAGGCCGCTGGAGGGACGCCACAGGATGTCGTCGTGGCGCTCGCCAACGCGACTCATGACACCCGGGCGATCGTCGACGCGACCAACTTCCCGGTGCGAGCACGCCTACTGGCGCGTGAGATCGACCGGACCAACCCCGATCTCATCGGGCTGCAAGAGGTGGCGCTGTGGCGGTCGGGTCCGCTCGAGCTCACGGCGGTCGGGGTGCCCAACGCCGAGACGGTCGACTACGACTTCCTGGCCCTGCTGCTGGATGCCTTGAAGAAGCGCGGTGAGCGCTACCGCGCCGTCGCGGTGGGCGACCGGGCCGATGTCGAGGCGCCGTCGTTCACCGGCAGCCCGTTCGACGGCACCATCGGCGGATCGCCCCAGGACATCCGGCTCACCATGCGTGACGTGATCCTCGAGCGGGTCCGCAGCAACGTCCGTGTGACCGACTCCGGAGACGGCATCTATGCCTACAACCTGGCGGTGAACATCTCCGGCGTCGCGATGAACTTCGACCGCGGCTATCAGTGGGTCGACGTGCGCAAGGGTCGTGAGCGGTTCCGCTTCGTCAACACCCACCTCGAGGCGTTCAGCTCCGACCTCGCCTATGCCCAGGCCTCCGAGCTGTTGGCCACGGCGGCACCGGCGGGGCTCGACACCGTGTTCGTGTGCGACTGCAACTCCGACCCACTGAACAACTCGGTGAAGCCGATCGACCAACTGCCGCACAGCGCGCCCTACGCGTTGATCACGACGACTGGTGGCTTCACCGACCAGTGGCTGCGCTGGGCGCCCGCCGAGGTGGGCTGGACCTCCGGGCTCTCCGAGACGGTCGATGACGAGACGGCCGCCGGCTTCGACCACCGCATCGACATGGTGTTCGGCCGGTCGGCTGACGGCTCGGGCTTCCGGGTCCGCTGGGGCAAGGTCACGGGCACCGACGTCCGCGACCGCGACCGGGTGACCGGGCTGTGGCCCTCCGACCACGGCGGCGTGGTGATGAGGCTCGTCCTCTGAGGAACCGATCCTGGTGAGCCCGGGCGCCTCTCAGTCGCTCACCAGGTGGGCGCGGGTGGCCGTCTCGAACCGCACGGTGTCATAGAGGCGGCCGCCCGAGCCCGGGGCGGACCAGCGGACCATCCGGACGTCGTCGGC
>JAGQUE010000180.1 GCA_020438665.1 Nocardioidaceae bacterium
CCCCGCGACGGCGGCCGAGACCCGGACGGCGCTCGCCCTGCACGGCGTACGCACCATCGCCACCGTCGTCGACGCGCCCCTCACCCAGGTCAAGCTGCCCGACGGCACCGCGTCCCCCTGGTATGCCATGAACCAGCTGACCGGGATCACCGAGATCGACATCCTCGTCGTGGACGGTCCGGAGGGCACCGCTGCCGGTCTCGCCCGGTTCCCGGCGTTCCCGCTGCTGGCCGAGCGGCTCAAGCCCGGTGCGCTCGTCGTCCTCGACGACACCAACCGTGCCGACGAGAAGGCCATCGTCCGGCTCTGGAAGGAGCTGGAGGTCGCCGGACGGCGGCTCGAGGTGATCCGCGAGCACAACCGTTCGACGGTGATGCGCGTGGTCGCCGCCTCCCGCCCGGCGGCCGTCGACTCGGCGCCAGCCACTAAGGCGGCCCGCAAGTCGGGGGCCAAGAAGGCCCCGGCCAAGCGCGCCGCTGCCGGAGCGGCGAAGAAGACCGCCGCTGCCCGCACCGCCAAGAAGGCGCCCGCGCGCAAGGCCATCGATGTCGAGCCTCACGACGACTCCAAGTCCCCCGTTCATGACTGGGTGCTGGTGTCGACCGAGCCGGTCGACACCACGGTCCGACGTACTCCCCTGGAGGAGCTCGACCTGCCAGCAGATGCGGCCGACGACGAACCGGCGGCCGCCCAGGCCTGACCTCGGCCTCTGGTCCAGGCTCGGCTCAGTCCCGCAGCGCGTCTGCCATCCGGGTGACCACCTCGGTGAGCCGGTCCGCGGACGTTGCGATGTTGAGCCGGATGTGGCCGGGCAGCCCCGGGTGGAAGTCCTGGCCGGGGTTGACCCACACGCGCGCCTTGTCGAGCAGGAAGCCCGAAGCGTCGGACTGCCCATAGGCGCGTAGGTCGATCCAGGCGAGGTAGGTCGCCTCCAGCGGGCGCATCCGCGCGAGCGGCAGGTGTTCGGCGAGCAGGCTCGCCAACAGGGTGCGCTGCGCGTCGAGCCGCTGCACCAGGGCGGCGAGCCAGGCATCGCCCTGGGTGTAGGCGGCGAGCGAGGCGACCACACCGAGCGAGGACCACGAGTCGTTGCGCGCGTACGGGATGTCGAGCAGGCGGTCGCGCGTCCGGGAGTCGCCGGTGATGATCTGGGCACACCGGAGGCCGGCGATGTTGAACGCCTTGGACGCGGCCACGACGGCCACGGCGTGGTCAGCGGTCCCCTCGATCGACAGGTAGGGCACGTGCTCGGCTCCCGGCATCACCAGGGGCGCGTGGATCTCGTCGCTGATCACCCGGGCGCCGTGCCTGATCACGACGTCGCGGATGCCCTCGAGCTCGGCGCGGGTGAACACCCGGCCCCAGGGATTGTGGGGCTGGGTCAGCAGCAGGGTCCGCGCCCCTTCGGCGAAGAGCCGGTCGAGCCGGTCCAGATCGATCTCGGCCCGCTCGGCGTCGGGGTCGAGCACGAGGTCGACGCGCTGACGCCCAGTCAGCTCGGCCACCCGCAGCTGGGGGTGGTAGGCCGGGACCGGCATCACCATCGGGCCGGGGCTGGACAACACATCGAGCGCCACCCGGACGCCGGCGGTGACGTCGACGACGGGCAGGACGTGCTCGGGGTCGACCGAGTGGCCGAAGTGGCGCTCCGCGAAGCCGGCGTACGCCCGGCCCAGCTCACCGCCCGGCTCGAAGCTGGGATAGCCGGTCAGGCCGATCGCGACCCCATGTTGGAGCGCGTCGGTGATCGGCGGCGCCAGCGCATAGTCCATCTCGGCCACCCAGGCGGGCAGGACATCGGGGTCGGCCATGCCCCACTTGGCGGGAAGGGCGGCACGGGCTTCGGCATCGGTGAGGTCGCGGATCACCGGGACAGCCTAGGCCCGCCCCCCACACCCTCGCCGAGTCGTCACCGGATGACGACGCGGCGAGCGGGAGGGGTGGTGGTCGCGGGTCAGAGGGCGGCGACGAGGCGGGTGCCCTGGTCGATGGCGCGCTTGGCGTCGAGCTCGGCGGCGACGTCGGCGCCGCCGATCAGGTGGAGGCCGTGGTCGCGGGTGGCCGCCAGCTCGTCATAGAGGCCACGCACCGAGTCCTGGCCGGCGCAGATGACCACGGTGTCGACCTCGAGGACACGCGCCTCGCCGTTGGCGGTGATGTGGAGGCCGGCGTCGTCGATGCGGTCATAGGTCACGCCGGGGAGCAGGGTCACCCCGCTCTGCTTGAGGACGGCGCGGTGCGCCCACCCGGATGTCTTGCCGAGGCCGATGCCGATCGGGGTCTCCTTGCGCTGGAGCAGGAACACCTGGCGGGCGGCGACCCGGGCCTTGGGCTCGGTGAGCCCGCCCCGGTGGAGCGACGGGTCGCCGACGCCCCAGTGGGCCATCCACTCATCGAGCGTCTCGGGCTCGTGGGTCAAGAACACCGAGACGTCCACCCCGATGCCGCCGGCGCCGACGACGGCGACCCGCTTGCCGGGGACGACGGTGCCGTCGAGCACGTCGGCATAGGACGCCACCGAGGGGTGGTCGATCCCGTCGATCGGAGGGATCCGGGGGGCGACACCGGTGGCGACGACCACCTCGTCGTAGGAGGCGAGGTCCCCGGCGGTCGCGGCGGTGTCGAGGCGGACGTCGACGCCGAGCACCTCCAGCCGCCGGGTGAAGTAGCGCAGCGTCTCGGCGAACTCCTCCTTGCCGGGCACCTGCATCGCGAGCCGGAACTGGCCGCCGATCCGACTGCCCTTCTCGAACAGCGTGACCCCGAAGCCGCGCTCGGCCGCGGCCACCGCCGCCGCCAGCCCGGCGGGGCCGGCGCCGACGACGGCGACCGACCGAGGCCGCAGCGTGGGCTCGAGCAAGAGGGTCGTCTCGTGGCCGGCGCGCGGGTTGACCAGGCAGGAGACCGGCGCGTTGGCGAAGGCGTGGTCGAGGCAGGCCTGGTTGCAGGCGATGCAGGTGTTGATCTCGTCGGCCCGGTCGTCGGCGGCCTTGGCGACGAACGCGGGGTCGGCGAGCAGCGGGCGCGCCATCGACACCAGGTCTGCCTGCCCGGCGGCCAGGATCGACTCGGCGACGTCGGGGGTGTTGATCCGGTTGGAGGCGCAGACGGGCACCGAGACCGCGGCCTTGAGACGCGCGGTCGCGGTGACCCAGGCGGCGCGCGGCACCTGGGTGATGATCGTCGGCACTCGGGCCTCGTGCCAGCCGATGCCCGTGTTGAGCATGCTGACGCCGTTCTCCTCGAGCAGGGCGGCGAGCTCGAGGGTCTCCTCCCAGGTCTGGCCGTCCTCGACGAGGTCGATCAGCGAGAGGCGGAAGATGATCGGGAAGTCGTCGCCCACCCGCTCGCGCGCGCGTCGGACGATCTCGACGGCCAGTCGCATCCGGTTGGTGGCCGACCCGCCCCACCGGTCGGTCCGGTCGTTGGTGCGGGCGGCGAGGAACTGGTTGATGAGGTAGCCCTCGGAGCCCATGATCTCGACGGCGTCATAGCCGGCCTTCTGGGCGAGCGCGACGGACTCGGCGAATGCCGTCGCGGTGTCGGAGACGCCCTTGGTCGACAGGGCCGAGGGCTTGAACGGCGTGATCGGCGACCGCTTGTCCGAGGCGCTGACGCTGAACGGGTGGTAGCCGTAGCGGCCGGCGTGGAGGATCTGCAGCGCGATCGCCGCGCCGTGCTCGTGCACCGCGCCGGTGAGCTCCTGGTGACGCATCGCTTGGAGGCGCGTGGTCATCTCGGAGGCGAAGGGCTTGAGCCAGCCGCGCTTGGTGGGGGCATAGCCGCCGGTGACCATCAGCCCGACGCCGCCGCGGGCGCGCTCGACGAAGTAGGCGGTGAGCTTGGGCAGGTCCCAGGCGCGGTCCTCCAGACCGGTGTGCATCGACCCCATCACCACGCGGTTGCGCAGGGTCAGGTTGCCGATGGTGACCGGGGAGAGCAGGTGGGGGTAGGGGGTCTCGCTCATCGTGCTGCCTTCGTGTCGTCGTTCGTGAGGTGGACTGCGGTCTCGTGGGCGGTGAGGTACTCGGTCAGCCAGGTCACCCAGAACTCCTCGATCCGGATCCCGCCGCGCAGGACCAGATAGATGTCGAGGTCGTGTCCGGTGAGCCGGCCGGGGTCGGGATGGTCGGCCGCCTCGAGCTGCCGGTAGTGCGCCAGCCGGGCCTCGTGCTCCGCCAGGTGCCGGCGTATGACGGTCAGCGCGGACGCGCGGTCGCCATAGGCCGCGCCTCGCATCTTGACCGCGATCTCGCTGCGCAGCGGCTCCATCGGAGTGGGCTCGGCCAGCCAGTCGGCGAGCACGTCGCGCCCGGGCGCGGAGACGGCATAGACCTTCTTGTCGGGCCGGCCGGTCTGGGCGACGTGCTCGACCTCGACCCAGCCGTCGTCGACCATGCGCGCGAGGACGCGGTAGATCTGCTGGTGGGTGGCGTGCCAGAAGAACCCGATCGACCGGTCGAACCGGCGCGCCAGGTCCAGCCCCGATGCCGGCCGCTCCGAGAGCGACACCAGCAGCGCATGCTCCAACGCCACGAGGCGAGCGTAGCCGCCCTATGCAACGAGTTGCAACAGTCCTCCGGCAGGCCCACGATGGGACGTGCTGCCGGGCCGCCGAGCGGCGGACCTAGGATGCGCACATGCGACTGAGCCGTAGCTCCCTGGTCCTCGCCACCCCGCTGCTGCTGGCGGCCGTGGCCTGCGCCCCGGTGGACGACACCACCGACAACACCACCGACACTGCGTCCGACTCGGCGGGCAGCACCTCCTCGAGCGCCGCCGCCGAGACCTGCACGCCCGACTCGATGGAGACGCTGACCGCCCGCACGCTGACCATCGGCACCGACTCGCCGGCCTATGACCCGTGGTTCAGCAAGAACGACCCGACCAACGGCAAGGGCTATGAGTCGGCCGTCGCCTATGCCGTCGCCGAGCAGCTCGGCTATACCGCCGACCAGGTGACCTGGGTCAAGGTGCCGTTCAACAGCTCCTACAAGCCGGGACCCAAGGACTTCGACTTCGACATCA
>JAGQUE010000181.1 GCA_020438665.1 Nocardioidaceae bacterium
TCTTCGACCTCGTCACCGAGGGGCAACCGCCGGCGCCCGGCTACTTCGTCTACAACGCGATCCTCAACCGCAAGGAGCGCGGCGTACGCGAGACCTACCACGAGGCTCCCGCGCTCACCGGCGACCAGGTCGACGCGGCGCTGGCCGACGGCGCCATCCTCCTCGACGCCCGCGACATGATCGACTATGCCGCGGGTCATCTGCGCGGCTCGATCAGCGTGCCGTCCGACGGCCGGCTCGCCGAGACCGTCGGCATGGTGATCACCCCGGAGCAGCAGGTCGTGGTGCTGGCGCCCGAGGGCCTGGAGCAGGAGACGGTCGTCCGCCTCGAGCGCATCGGCTATGACAAGTGCGTCGGCTATGTCGCCGATCCCGAGGGCTTCCTCGAGGCCCGCGAGTCGCAGGTCGACCAGGCCAGCCGGCTGACCGTGCCGGCCGCGCTGGAGGCTCTCCAGAACCCCGCCGTCCAGCTGGTCGACATCCGCAACGCGGGTGAGCTCGGCAACGGCGTCATCCCCGGTTCGGTGCACATCCCGCTCGCCGAGCTGCGCCGTCGTGCGGGCGAGCTCGACGCGCAGGCCCCGGTGCTCCTCTACTGCGCCGGCGGCTGGCGCTCCAACGTGGGCGCGAGCCTGCTGGAGCGCGAGGGCTTCGCCGACGTCTCCGACCTCCTCGGGGGCTGGGACGCCTGGGCGCTGATGGCCCCCTCGGCCTGACACCGACACCCGGCGCCTAGCGCGAGACCCGCTAGCGGGCCAGCAGCGCCTCAGCGCTCGACACGAGCGCCTCCTCGGGTGGTCGCGGTGACCACCCGAGGAGGTCGTGTGCCTTCTGGGACGTCGCGTGCTTGTCGGCGCCCAGCTCGGTGGCGATCTGGCCGGTGCCCGAGTCGAACCGGCCGACGAGCCGGATCAGCCAGTCCGGCAGCTGGCGGGTCGGGATCTTGCGGCCGCGCTCGCCCAGGCGCGCGCGGAGTACGTCGGCCATCCACGCCAGGCTCATGAAGTCGCCCGAGATCGCGAGGAACCGCTCGCCCGACGCCTCGGGGTGGGTCATTGCCCGGACGTGCAGGTCGGCGACGTCGCGGACGTCGACGATCCCGAAGCTGAGTCGGGGCAGCCCCGGCATCTTGCCCTCGAGCATGCGACGCAGCAGCTCCAGCGACGTCCCGGTGTCCGACCCCAGTGGCGGGCCGAAGATGGCGACCGGGTTGACCACGCTCAGCTCGAGGCCGGCGCCCTCCCCGGCGACGTAGTCCCAGGCGGCGCGCTCGGCCAGCGTCTTGGACTTGGGGTAGGGCGCGACCGGCTCGGCGCCCGAGAGCTCGGTCCAGTCGGCCTCGGTGAACATCCGGGAGCCGTGCGGGTGGCCATAGCCGATGGCGGCGAACGACGACGTCAGCACGACCCGTTCGACGCCCGCCTTGCGCGCGGCGGTGAGCGCCCGCAGGGCGCCCTCGCGGGCAGGGCGGATCAGCTCGTCCTCGTCCTTGGGGACGCCGAGCGGGAACGGCGAGGCGACGTGCAGCACGAAGCGACAGCCCGCCATGGCGTCGTCCCACCCCGCGTCGACGAGGAGGTCAGCCTCGGCCAGCTCGAGGCGGTCGGGGCCGGCGTCGACGCCGGCGGCGGAGATCATCGACCGCAGCTGCTGCTCACGGCTGCGGGAGCGCACCGTGGTGCGCACGCGGTGGCCCTGCTGAAGCAGGGCGACGATGCAGTGGGAGCCGACGAAGCCGGTTCCCCCGGTCACGAGGACGAGCTCACCTGTCATGCGCGGAGCGTAGTCCGCCTCCGGTCGAGGTCGACGGTCCAATAGGTGACCCAGGCGGTCCCGGCGACCCCGATGGCGGCCACGGCGACACAGGCGGCGGCCAGCGTGAGTGGGCCGACGAGGGCCGCGACGACGAGCGGGGCCGACGTACCGCCGATGTCGCCGACCAGTCGCCAGCCACCCAGGAACTGGGCGCGGCCGACGCTCGGTGCCGTGTCGGCTCCCATGGTCATGACGATGCCGGAGCCGAGGCCGTTGCCGATCGCCATCACGATGGAGACGACCAGGATCGCGGCGAACGTGTGGGTCAGCGGCAGCAGCGCGACACCGACCGTCATGCTGGCGACGACCGGGAAGGCGACCCAGGCGCGGCCGTAGTGATCCATCACCCAACCGGCCGGATAGAACAGCATCATGTCGACCGCGGCGGCGATGCCGAAGACGACCGAGGTGGCCGCGGCCGACAGCCCGACGTGCTCACACCACAGCGGCAGGATGCTGACCCGAAGCGCCCGGGACGCGCCGATGACGGCGACGGCGCCACCGATGGTGACGAAGGCCCGGCGGAACCGCCACAGCACGGTCGCGACGGACTCGCGACCCTCGGCGCGTTCGCGCTCGCGCGCGTGGGCCGAGAGGTCCGGCATCGTCTGGACGATGGCCGCGGCGAGGAGCGACGTGATGGCCGCCAGCGGGAACACCGCGGCGACACCCCAGCGGTGGACGACGCCGGCCGCGAGCAGCGGACCGATGAACAACCCGACCCGATAGACGCCGCCCAGCGTCGAGAGGGCGCGGGCGCGGAAGGCGGGTGGCGCCGCGTCGATGATGTAGCCCTGCCGGGCGAGCAGGAAGATCGTCCAGGCGCACCCCATCAGGACCACGAGGGCGCCGAACAGCACCAGGCTGTGGGTGCGCCAGGCGGCGATGAAGACGAGGGCCTCGACCAGGCCGGTCAGCGTCAGCGCCCGCCGCTCGCCGATGCGTGCCACGAGCGCGCCCGCGGGCAGCGAGTTGAGGAGCTGGCCGATCGAGACCAGGGCGACCACGAGTGCCGCCACGCTGATGCTGGCGCCCAGGTCGCGGGCGTGCAGGGCGACCAGGGGGAGGACGGCGCCGTGCCCGATGCTGGCCACCAGCGAGGGACCATAGGCCGGCACCGCGATCTCGCGGAGACGGAAGGGCGCGGCGGTGGTCATGTGCCGCCGAGTCTAGGTGGGGCCGGCGCCACCGATCGCGCTGGGCTCGGCCAGCGCGATGGTCAGGTCGAGCAGCGTCCGGGGGTCCTCCAGGGCGTCGCCGTAGGCCTCGCGCAGCTGGCCCATGCGGTAGCGGACGGTCTGGGGATGCACGAACAGCTCCGCGGCCACGTCGTCGCGCCGGCCGTGGTGGACCAGCCACGAGCGCAGCGTCTCGATCAGCTTGTCCGCCGTGGCGGGCTTGAGGTGCGAGAGCGGCGCCAGCACCCGGGCACGGAGGTCGGCGCGGGCGTCCGGGTCGGCGTCGAGCACCAGCGCCGCGAGGTGGTCGTCGGTGTCGACGGGGGCGTCGGCGTCGTGGGCGAGTGCCACGGCGCGCAAGGCGCGGTCATAGGAGGCCTTCGCCTCGCGCCAGGCCCGGGCCGGGCCGACGGTGGCGCCGCGGCCTTCGAGGGCGCGCAGCAGGTGGCGGCGGGACGGGCCTCCCATGTCGGGGACGAGGAGGACCACGAGCCCCTCGGGCAGTGCCGGCGCGTCGCCCGGGGCGAGCGTGCCGGGGGGCAGCCCGAGCAGCGCGGGCCGGGCCTGGGCATCGTGGACCAGCACGGCCGTGAGGGTCGTCGGGGCGGGCCACTCGGCCTGGGCCGCGGCGGCGATGAGGACGTCAGCGGGGTCGCCGCGCAGCAGCGCCTGCCCGAGCCGGTCGAGGTAGCGTTCGCGGGCGCGCGCCATCGAGTCGGTCTGGTCGTTGTGCCCGGCGACCGACGCGGCGGAGAGCTCGTCGATATAGGCGAAGACGGTCTCGGCGAAGCTCGCCACGGCGTCGGCCGGCAGGTCCTCGGCGACGGCGATCGCCGCAAGCTCGCGCCAGGACGCCCGGGCGCCGACACGATAGGCCGACAGCAGCGCGTCGACGCTGCGCCCGCTGCGCGCCTCGCCCTGGCCGAGGCGGTAGGCGCCGTCGATGGCCGAGGAGAGCGGCGTGCCCGCGTCGGCGCCCTCGGAGCTGAGGCGGAAGAATCCGGCCAGCGCCATCTGGACGGCTTGTTCGATGGTGCGCCCCATCGGTCCGCCGAAGGCGCCGGCATAGGCCGGGACCTCCGCGGTCACGGCCGCGATGGTGTGCTCGGCCACCTCGGGCAGCCGCGACCGCAGCTGGGCCACCACCCGCGGGTCGAGCAGGCGGGCCGAGGCATGAGCACGAGGGAGCTCACGAGCCGCCACCGATTTGTTCCTCTCGGACAAAACGAGCCTTCAGATTCATTTCAGTGTGTCAGGAACTATTCCAGGAAGCCAGGCACTCTGGTTGCATGACCTCCTCTGTGGCGCCGGCGCAGCGTCCGCACGACCTGCGCAGCCGGATCTGGCGCTTCGCGGAGTCAGCGACCACGCCGCTGCTGCCCTCGGACTACCTCGACCTGTTCGCGCCGCTGCGCCACGGCGCCGCGCTACGCGGGCGCATCGTGTCGATCCATCCCGAGACCGCTGACGCCGCGACGATCGTGATCAAACCCGGCGCCGACTGGGCCGGCCACGTCCCGGGCCAGTTCCTCCGGCTCGGCATCGACGTCGACGGCGTGCGCCAGTGGCGCGCCTACTCACTGACCCATGGCCCCCGCCCCGACGGTCTCATCTCGATCACCGTCAAGGCCGTCCCCGACGGTGTGGTGAGCACCCACCTGGTGCACGAGGCCCGGCCCGGCAGGCTGGTCCACCTCGAGCAGGCATCGGGCGACTTCGTCCTGCCGACCCAGGGCGGCCGCTTCCTGTTCGTGACAGCCGGCTCTGGGATCACCCCCGTGATCGGCATGCTGCGCAACCTGTTCCCGGTCACCGACTCCGGGGTGCTGCGCCTGCCCCGTAGCACCGACGTCGACATCGTCGTGCTGCACGTGGCGCCGTCCGCGCCCGACTCGATCTTCGCCGCCGACCTGCGCGCCCTGGACGAGGCAGGCGCGATCCGCCTGCTCGCCCGCTACGACGATGAGCACGGCGTGCTGGACATCGACCAGCTCACCGAGCTCGTGCCCGACCTGGCCGACAGGCAGACCTTCGCCTGCGGTCCGGTCGGGTTGCTGGAGGCGCTGGAGCGCCACCACGAGAGCCGTGGCCTGGCGCTGCTCACCGAGCAGTTCCGGGTCAACCGCGTCGTCGTCGGAGAGGGGGGCACCGTCAGCTTCGCCGGAAGTGGGGTTCGGCTGGACGCCGACGGTGCCACCCCGATCCTCGAGGCCGCAGAGCAGGCCGGCGTCCTCATGCCCAGCGGTTGCCGGATGGGCATCTGCTACTCCTGCGTCCTCCCGCTGCGCGAGGGCGCCGTACGCGACCTGCGCACCGGCGAGGTCACCACCGCGTCCGAGGGGGACGGCGTCGTCGTCCAGACCTGCATCAACGCCGCTGCCGGCGACTGCACCATCGACCACTGACCCTCGAGAGGGAGCACTCCTTGACCACGATCCAGAAGCAGGACACCAACCCGGTCGCGCACCTGACGCCCGAGGACATCGAGGCGATGGGCCGGGAGCTGGACGCGATCGGCCAGGAGGTGTTCGCGTCCCTGGGTGCCAAGGACGCGGCCTACATCCGACGGGTGATCAGCACGCAGCGCTACCTCGAGCTGGGCTCGCGCGCGGTGCTGCTGTTCTCGCTGTTCCCGCCGGCGTGGCTGGTCGGGACCGCCGGTCTCGGCATCGCCAAGATCCTCGAGAACATGGAGATCGGCCACAACGTCCTTCACGGCCAGTGGGACTGGATGCGCGACCCCAAGATCCACTCGACCACGTGGGAGTGGGACAACGCGACGCCGGCCGACCAGTGGAAGCACAGCCACAACGAGCTGCACCACACCTACACCAACGTGATCGGCAAGGACAACGACCTCGGCTACGGCATCATGCGCGTCGACGAGGAGCAGACCTGGCACCCGATGCACCTCGGGCAGCCGTTCTGGAACTTCATCAACATGGTCTTCTTCGAGTACGGCATCGCCGCCTATGACCTCGAGCTCGGCTCCAACCTGCGCAAGCCCGAGGACCGCCGCGACCCCACGTTCAAGAGCAACGCCCGCCGGGTGCTCAAGAAGATCCGTCGCCAGGCCACCAAGGACTACGTCGTCCACCCACTGCTGTCCGGCCCGTCGTTCTTCCACACGCTGGCCGCCAACGTCGTGGCCAACATGATCCGCAACGTGTGGTCGCACTCGGTGATCATGTGCGGCCACTTCCCCGAGGGCGTCGAGACCTTCGAGAAGCGCTCGATCGAGGGTGAGACCCGCGCCGAGTGGTACCTGCGCCAGATGATGGGCTCGGCCAACATCTCCGGGGGCAAGCTCGTCGACATCATGAGCGGCAACCTCTCCCACCAGGTGGAGCACCACCTGTGGCCGGACATGCCGAGCAACCGGCTCGCCGAGGTCGCTCCCAAGGTCCAGGCGGTCTTCGAGAAGTACGGCCTGACCTACTGCGCCCGCCCGTTCGTCCCGCAGGTCTATTCCGCGTGGCACCGGGTGTTCCGGCTCTCGACGCCCAACGGCTGGCTCGACACCACCACCGTCACGAACCTGCCCTCGCAGCTCAAGCTGCTCTATGGCATGGTCAAGGGCGGTCCGCGCGTGCGCCGGGCCGCGCAGGCCCGGATGGTGTCGCAGGCCCGCAAGGCGGCCAAGGCCCGCCAGGCGGCCGCGCCCACTCGCGAGAGCGTCGCCGCCGCCTGACGGGCGGGTGGGCCGTCAGCGCCCCAGCACCGGCTTGTTGCTGCGGATCACACCGCGGGGGTCCCGGCTGCGTTTGATGGCGCGCAGTCGTTCCAGTCGCACATCGTCATAGCCGTCGTTGGCCTGCTGGTGATCGCCACAGAAGTTGGGCAGCCGGTGGCCGCTCGCGAGGCGGTCGAGCGCCGCGTCGAGGGCGGCGAGCCCGGCACGGACGGGGCCCTCGAGCTCGGGCACGAACAGCATCCCCAGGCCGAAGACGTGGAACGGCTCGGTCACCGGACGCACCGCCCCGTTGCCGGCAGCGTCATCGGCGAAGGCGCCGCCCAGCTGGCGGATCTGGACGACCGCGAGGGCGGTGGTGTCGCGGTTGCCGGCCGCCGCCAGCAGGTCGTCGATGCCCTGGTCGTCGAGCGCGGACAGCAGGGCTGAGCTCTCGAGAGCCGGCGTCGGGTCGCTCGGCTCGGCGGCGACGTGGGTGAGCTCGCTCGGCACGAACGAGGTCATGAGGTCGATGGTCACGGGCGCCGCGTCGCGCAGCGACCACAGCAGGCGCTCGGCCATCGCCGCATCACCGACATAGGTCGCGGCGATGTTGACCCACGACCGCCCGCGCAGGGGCTCGGGGACGAGGTCGACGTCGGGGAAGTGCAGCAGGTGCGCCCACATCGTCAGCTCCCGTGGAGCCACCGCCGACAGGTCGCGGAAGGCCCTGAGGACCGTCGGCGCCTGCTCGATCGGCCACAGCAGCTGGCCGCCGTAGAGCTCCGGAGCCTCGAACAGGCTGATCGTCACGCCCAGGACGATGGCGAAGTCGCCGCCGCCACCGCGCAGGGCCCAGAACAGCTCGGGATCGGACGCCTCGGTGACGGTGACACGGTCACCGTCGGCCGTGACGACGTCGAAGGCCAGCACGCTGTTGGCGGTGAACCCGTGCAGTCGGGTGAACCAGCTGACGCCCCCGCCGAGGGCGAGGCCGACGACCGTCGGGTCGGCGTTGCTGCCGGCGAGGGCCATCAGACCGGTGCCGTCCAGGGCGGCACACAGCTCCCCGAACTTCACACCGGCACCGACCGTCGCGGTCGCTGCGGCGGCGTCGAGATCGATCTCGTCGAGCGCCCGCGTGCGCAGCATCAGTGCCCCGTCGAGGCTGGTTCGTGCGGCGTGTCCGGTCGGCTGTGCCGTGACCGACAGGCCGTGGCGGCTCGCCCAGCGGACCGCCGCGACGACGTCGTCGGCGTGGGCGACCTCGAGGACGCCGAGGGGGCGCTGCTCGATGTTGACCAGCCACGGGGTGCGCGCCCGGTCGTAGTCGGTGTCGCCCGGGAGGATCAGCCGGCCGGCGATCGCCTCGCGCAGCTCGGTGAACGCGTCGGGGGTCCGCCCGACGCGGTCCCGGACGGGAAGGGTGGTGCTCATAGAGGTTCTCCTCTGACGTCTGCCTGGGTCGCAGGCATGGCTCGGTTGGTGTCGAGACGACGGTCGCCGACCCCGCTTGAGCGTCGCTTAGGGCCGACTTGGGGTGGCGCTCCCAGCCCGACCTTCGGCGGCCCCGTCGGGCGCTCGGAAAAGGCCGTTTCCCCGGCGGTGAGGCGCCCCTATGCTCGTCGAGTGCGGATCGGTGTGCTCGGTGAGACCGAGGCTCGGGTCGGCGACGCCGAGCTCGACATCGGGACCCGCAAGCAGCGGGCGATCGTGGCTGCCCTGACGCTGTCAGGCGGGCGACCCGTGTCCTATGACGCCCTGGTCGACCTGCTGTGGGGGGACGAGCCACCGCCGGGACTGCCGGGAACCTTGCATGTCTATATCGCCGGCCTGCGCCGCATCCTCGAGCCCGAACGTGCCCCGCGGACACCGGCCACGATCCTCGTCACGGTCGGCGGTGGCTATGCCCTGCGCGTGCCGGGCGACGAGGTCGACGCGACCCGCTTCGAGCGGACCGTCACCGAGATCCACCGCCACCTAGGTGGCGGGCGCCTCACCGACCGCCCCGCGCTGTCCGCCGACGAGCTGGCTGAGGCCTCGGCCCGGCTCGACGAGGCGCTCGGGCTCTGGCGGGGTGACCCCTATGCCGACCTCGACGACCCGGCCGCCGTGGTGGCGGAGCGGGTCCGGCTCGAGGAGCTGCGGTCGGTGGCGTTGGAGGACCGGGCCGTGCTCGGGCTCGCCCGCGGCGAGCACGCGCGGGTCGCCGGTGAGCTCGAGGCGCTGACCGCGGCCTATCCGTTGCGCGAGCGCCTCTGGGGGCTGCGTGCCCTCGCCCTGGCGCGCAGTGGCCGCCAGGCCGACGCGCTCGAGGCGTTGCGCATGTTGCGGACCGTGCTCGACGAGGAGCTGGGTCTCGACGCCAGCGCTGAGGTCCGCGACCTCGAGACGGCTCTGCTGCGGCAGGACCCCGAGCTGGTGTGGTCGGCGCCGCAGGCCGCCCCGGCCGTCGCGGCCGCGGCGCTCCCCGCGCCGCGCGAGGCGCCGGTGCTTCCGCCGTGGCCGCTGGTGGGCCGCGACCCGCAGCTGTCGCAGCTGGAGCAGCTGCTGGCGGCAGCGGGGGAGGGGAGACCGTCGTACGCCGCGGTCACCGGCGACCCCGGGATCGGCAAGAGCCGGCTCTGCGCCGAGCTCGCCGCCCTGGCCACGGCCGCCGGGACACGAGTGCTGCTGGGGCGCTGTGCCCAAGACGACGGCGCCCCACCGCTGTGGCCGTGGCTCCAGGTCCTGCGCGGCCTGGGCAAGGATCTCGACACCGGGATCACCGAGGACGAGGGCGCGGAGTTCCGGACCTGGGAGTCCGTGGTCGCAACGGTGGCCGAGGCAGCGCGGACCGAGCTGCTGGTCGTGGTCCTCGACGACCTGCACTGGGCCGACCGGTCGACCCTGCGGGTCCTCCGCCTGCTGGTCACCACGGTGTCCGCGGCCCGCCTGCTCGTGCTCGCGACCTGGCGGCCCCACCCGGCGCCGACCGGGGCGCTCGCGGATGTGGCCGAGACGCTCGCCCGTCACCACGCCGCGCGGCTCGAGCTGACCGGCCTCGGACCCGCCGACGTGGCCGAGGTCGTCGGC
>JAGQUE010000182.1 GCA_020438665.1 Nocardioidaceae bacterium
GGCCCGATCCCTGACGGCCCGATCCCTGACGGCCCAGTCCCTGACGGCCCAGCCCCTGCCGGCGGGTCACCGGTCCACCTCCGTCGCGAAGCGCCGGCTCACCAGCGACTGGACCGCGAAGAGGCCGACGAGGAAGACGACCATGATCAGCGCGAGCGTGGCACCGAAGGGCCAGTCGCGGGCCTTGAGGAACTGGTCGCGGATCAGGTTGCCGACCATCACGGTCTTGCCGCCGCCGAGCAGCTCGGGGATGACGAAGTTGCCCATGCTCGGGACGAACACGAAGATGCAGCCGGTCACGACGCCGGGGAGCGACAACGGCAGCGTCACCCGGAGGAACGTCGTGAAGCGGTTGGCGCCGAGGTTGGCCGAGGCCTCGCGGAGCTCGGGGTCCAGTCGCGCCACCGAGGCATAGATCGGCAGGATCATCAGCGGCAGATAGGCATAGACGAGCCCCGTGACGACCGCGCCCTTGGTGTAGAGCAGCCTGATCGGCTCGTCGATGAGGCCGAGGGAGATCAGGGCGTCGTTGAGCATGCCCTGGGTGTTGAGCAGCATGATCCAGGCATAGGTGCGGATCAGGAAGTTGGTCCAGAACGGCACGACGACCAGCACCAGTGCGACGGTGCGGAGGCGGGCGGGCATCTTGGCGATCGCATAGGCGACCGGATAGCCCAGCAGCAGCGCCAGTAGCGTGGCGAGCCCCGCGATCCAGGTCGAGCTCACCAGCACCTTGCGATAGGTCGGCTCGAGGGCACGGGTGAAGTTGTCGAGGTTGAACTCATAGAGGACGCCGCCGAAGCGCCCCCGCTCGAAGACCGTATAGCTGAGGACGAGGAGCAGGGGCACCGCGACGAAGACGAGCGTGAAGAGCAGGCCCGGCCCCAGGAACGCCGCCTTCTCGAGAAGGCGACGGTTCCCGGGGCCGGGCGCTGACGTGGTGGTCACGAGGACGCGGTCACCTCGGTGGTGAGGTCGGTGTACTTCGTGGAGTCCTGCCCGAGGTCGATCAGCGACTCTCCCTCGGCCAGCTGCTCCGGGGTCACGTCGAGCTGCGGGAACTGCGTCTTGAGGTCGGCGGGCACGAGCTCACCGGCGGCCTGGTTGGGCACGTTGTAATAGACGTTCTCGGTCACCCAGGCGTGGGTCTCGGGCTCGAGCATCATGTTGATGAAGGCCATCGCAGCCTCTTTGTCCTCCGAGCCCTTGAGCACCACCATCGTGTCGACCCACAGGTCGCTGCCCTCGGACGGAACCGTGAACTTGATGTCCGGGTTCTCGGCCATGCCATAGCCGCACCAGCCGTCCCAGGCCTCGGTCATCACGGCCTCGCCGCTGATGAGCTTCTCGTAGAAGGTGGTGTCGTCATAGCCGAGCAGGTGGCTCTTGGCCGAGATCAGCAGGTCCTTCATCTCGGCGAGCTCGCCGTCGTCGGTGGTGTTCACCGAATAGCCGAGCGCCTTGGCGGCCGGCAGCGCGAGCCAGCGCTCGGTCGACAGCATCGTGATCTTGCCGTCGTAGGCCGGGTCGGGGTCGAGGATGTCGTTCCACGACGTCGGCGGGGCGTCCATCAGGTCGGACCGGTAGCAGATCCCGGTCGTGCCCCAGGTGTAGGGCACCGAGTAGGTGTTGCCCTTGTCGTGGGACAGCTCGGTGGCCTGCGGATAGAGGTTCGCGAGGTTGGGCACCAGCTCGGTGCTGATCGGCTCGAGCAGCCCGGCCTCGTTGAGCGCCTGGGCATATTGGCCGGAGACGAAGGCGACGTCGATGCCGGCATCGCCGCCCGCGGTGAGCTTGGCCATGATCTCTTCGTTGGTGGCGTGCTCGGCCACCTCCATCGAGGCGCCGGTCTTGGCCGTGAACTGGTCGGCGATGTCCTCGGCCATGTAGCCGGCCCAGTTGGACACGGTGATCGACTGCTGGGACAGGTCGGCGTTGGGGTCGAGGTCGGCGGCCTCGGTGGAGCCGGAGTCGCTGCCGCCACCGCAGGCGGCGAGCACGGTGGCCAGCGCGACGGCGCCGGCTCCCCACCAGGTGCGTCGGGCGAGTGAACGGGTGGTCATGGGCGCCTCCTGAGGGCGGACTGGCTGACTTAGTCGCACAAGATTGCAGACGCGTTCAAAGTTCGGCAAGGGGTCTGTGCGAATGAAACACGCTCGTTACGACGAATTTTTGAAGACGTCTTCAAAGTTTCGGCGATCTCTGCCAGTCTCTGCGCCATGAGTCGTTCGAAGGCCGGTCGCGCGCGCCGCGACGCCTTGGTGGGTGCCGCGCAGCGGGCGATGCTCGAGCACGGCGCCGACACCAAGCTGCGTCATGTGGCCGAGGCGGCGGGACTGACGTCGGGCGCCGTGCTCTATCACTTCCCCGACGTCTCGGCGCTGTTGCTGGAGGCCAACCGGGCCGGCATGGAGCGCTTCTATGACGAGCGGGTCGCGGCCCTCTCCACGATCGACGACCCGGCCGAGCGCCTGGTCGTGACGGTCCGCACCGGGCTCCCGGTCGACGGTCAGGATGCCGCCGTACGCCTGCTCTGCGAGCTGGGTGGCGCGGCCGGCCGCCAGCCGGTCTATGGCGCGCTGCTCACCACGCTCTATGACCGGCAGGTCGCGATGTACCAGATGATCCTCGAGGCAGGCGTCGCGCGCGGGATCTTCACCCTCACCCAGCCGTCGCTGACGATCGCCCGCAACCTGGTCGCCCTCGAGGACGCCTATGGCTATCGCATCGTGGCCGGCCACCCGAGCATCGACCAGGACGTCGCGGCCGAGCTGATCCTCGACTATGCCCGTGTCGCCACCGGACACCCACTGTCCCTCGCGGAAGGAACCACCCGATGACCGACCCCGCCGGCCCGATCCCCTCGGGCGACAAGCTGACCGTCCTGTTCATGCCGGAGTCGGCCTATGGCCCGACCAACCAGTGCGTCGGGCTCGGCAAGGTGCTGCTCGACCGCGGCCACACCGTGGTGTTCGCCGCGGAGCGTTCGTGGGAGGGCAAGCTCGCGCCGCTGGGCTTCGTCGAGGCCCTCGTCGACCTGGCCGAGCCCGACCCCGACGCCTCCGACGAGGCGGCCGGCCAGTTCTGGATCGACTTCATCAACGAGACGGCCCCGGAGTTTCGCAAGCCGACGGTCGAGCAGCTCAGCACCTTCATCGCACCGACCTATCAGGCGCTGATCGACGGCGCGAAGTATTGCGAGCCCCAGCTCAAGGCGATCATCGCCGAGCACCGGCCCGACGTCATCGTCGAGGACAACGTGGTGGCCTTCCCGGCCCTCGTGACGTCGGGCGCGCCCTATGTCCGCATCGTCAGCTGCAACCCCCTCGAGGTGCGCGGTGACGACATCGCGCCGGTCTTCTCCGGCTATGCCGCCGACGACCGCGGCCCGTGGGCGGCGTTCCTCGAGGAGTTCGACAAGACCCACGGCGAGATCTGGGCCGACTTCAACGCCTGGCTCGTCGATCAGGGTGCGCCCGCCCTGCCGGCCCGCGACTTCGTGCACACCTCCAGCGTGGCCAACCTCTACGTCTATCCCGAGGAGCTGGACTATGTCGCCGCGCGACCGCTCGACGCGACCTGGCACCGGATGGACTCCAGCGTCCGCGAGACCGACGAGGACTACGTCGTCCCGGCGGAGCTCGCCGACCGGCCGGCGGAGTCGGCGCTGATCTATCTCTCGCTCGGCTCGCTCGGCGGCGCCGACATCGCCCTGCTCCAACGGCTCGTGGACCTGCTCGGCACCACGCGCCACCGGGTGATCGTCAGCATGGGGCCACGGGCCGACGAGATCCGGCTGGCCGCCAACATGACCGGCGCCGCGATCGTGCCGCAGACCAAGATCATCCCGCAGGTCGACCTCGTCATCACCCACGGCGGCAACAACACCACCACCGAGGCGATGCACTTCGGCAAGCCGATGATCCTGCTGCCCCTGTTCTGGGACCAGTACGACAACGCCCAGCGCGTCCACGAGATGGGCTTCGGCAGGCGGCTCGCGACCTATGACTTCGCCGACGACGAGCTGCTCGCCGCGGTCGAGGAGCTGCTCGCCGACACCGAGCTGCGTGAGCGGTCCGCCCGCACCGGCGAGGCGATCCGGGCCCGCGACGGGCTCCGCACGGGGGCGCTCGTGATCGAGCAGGTGGGGCTGGACCACCGGGCCGCGCGGGGCTGACCGGACGTTGACCCCCGAGTTCCCCGTCCGCGTCGACGACGTCGCTGGCGAGTGGCGAGCGTCCCGGCGAGGACAGGTCCCCCACCCGTCCCTGCTGGCGCTGCTCGCCGGCGGCCTCGACGTCCCCGCGGGCTTCCGGGTGACTCGGGGCGCCCCCCTCGAGGTCGGGCCCGGCGAGCGCCGCGTCGACGTCGACCAGACCAACGAGTCGTGGGTGCTCGGCGAGGCGGTCGTCGCGAAGTGGGCCACCGGGCCGTTGCGGGGACCGCATCCGGCGCCCGAGCGGCTGCGGCTCCTGGACGCCGCCGGCTTCACCGCGACGCCCCGGCTGCGTGGGCTCGTGGAGTGGCAGACGCCTGATGGGGACTGGGTTCCCGTCGTGACCGTGGCCGACCTGGTCGCCGACGCCACCGACGGCTGGACGTGGTGCCTGGAGGAGGCACGCCTCGCGCTCGGCCTGCGACCCGGCACGCCGATCCCGTTCGCCGCACCCCTCGGCACCCTCACCGGCCAGATGCACCTCGCCCTCGCCGACGGCCCGCTCGGCCCGGTCGCCGACCACGGCGACTTCCACGTCGGCCAGGTGCTCCGGACTCCCCCCGGCGACCTCTTCGTCATCGACTTCGACGGCAACCCCACACTGACCCCCCGGGAGCGGGTGTCCCACCGCCCCGCGGCCTACGACGTCGCCGGGATGCTGTGCTCGCTGGAGAACGTCGGCCACGTCGTGCGACACCGTGACCCGCAGGTCAGCGATCGTGACGTGGTCGCGTGGACCGACGCCGTCCAGAACGAGTTCCTCGACGCCTATCAGGCCGTCGCCGGCGATCTGCTCGACGTGTCCCTGCTCGAGCCGTTCGTGCTCGACCAGATCCAGCGCGAGCTGGCCTATGCCGATACCCACCTGCCGCGCTGGCGCTATGTGCCCGAGGCCGCCCTGCGACGACGGGGGCTGCTGTGAACCCCGGGCTCTTCCTCGCCGACCTCCACGAGAAGCCGGCGCGGCTCGGCGACCTGACGGTCGCCGACGCGTGGGGGTTCGTCGAGCGCCCTGCGCGGATCCTGCTGCTCGGCATGGGTTCCTCGCACTACGCCGACCTCGTGGCCGCCGCTCGGCTGCGCTCGCGCGGCATCGACGCGGTCGCCGAGCTGGCCAGCAGCGACCTGCTCCCGGCCGTCGGCCCGGACACCCTGGTGGTGGCCGTCTCGGCCTCGGCCGGGTCGACCGAGACGCTCGACGCCGTCGACCGGCTCGGCGTCCCGTTCGTCGCGATGGCCAACAAGGAGGGACCGCTGACCGAGGGCGCCGAGCGCGTGGTCTGGATGCAGGCCGGTGAGGAGCGCGGTGGCGTGGCCTGCCGCTCGTTCCAGCACACGCTGGCGCTGCTGCTCGCCCTGGAGTCGCACCTCACCGGCGCACCGCTCCCGCCCCTGGGCGCTGTGGCCGAGGCGACGGCGGACCTGCTGGACACCGCCGATGCCTGGCGCCCGCGGCTGGCCGAGCGGCTCCTCGGCCCGAGCGGCACCCACGTCGTCGCCCCCGCCCGGCGGGTCTCGTCGGCGTTCCAGTCCGCCCTGATGCTGCGCGAGGGCCCGCGGCTGCAGGCCGTCGGCTGTGAGACCGGCGACTGGAGCCACGTCGACGTCTATCTCACCAAGACCACCGACTATCGGATGCTGCTCCTCGGTGGCTCGCGCTGGGAGCCGCAGCTGCTCGACTGGACGACCCAGCGCGGCAGCACCGTCGTGGCCGTCGGCGCCGAGGTGCCCGGCGCGGCCGACACGCTGCGCTATCGCCACGACGGCGTCGACGACGTCCGCCTGCTCACCGAGACCCTTGTCGCCGAGCTGATCGCCGCGCACGCCTGGATTGCGGCGTCGGCCTGATCGGCTGGTCCGGCTGGTCCCCTCTGTCGTGGTCCCGTCGGTCCTGGGCCCCTCTAGGGTGTGCGGCATGGCGGACCTCGAGGACTCTCCCGACGACTGGACGGCCTTCCGTGCCGAGCGCGAGGCCGAGCTCGTCGAGCCCTATGGCTGGCTGACGCTCAGCGGCTATCACTGGCTCGCCGACGAGCCGACGGCGCTTCCGGGCCTGCCCGGTCGCTGGTGGCGCGACGCCGACCAGTCCGCGGGTCACGTCAGTGCGGCCCTCGCCGACGGGCTCACCCACGGGGACGAGCCCGTCGACGGCGTCGTCGACCTCGACGTCGCCGAATACGGCCGCGTCCCGTGGGTCGACCACGGCGAAACCCGGGTGGAGCTGCTGCGGCGCGGCGGTCGCCTCGCCGTCCGCGTCCGGGCCGCCACCTCGGCCGACCGGGAGTCCTTCACCCACGTGCCGACGTTCGCCTATGACCCCAGCTGGCGGGTCACCGCGACCTTCACGCCGTACGACGGCGCGCGCGAGGTCGAGGTCGCCTCGATCCGACCCGACCTCAACCAGGTGATGCACCCCATCGGCGAGGTGTCGTTCGAGCGCGGCGGTGAACGTCAGCGGCTGGCGGTGACGAAGGGGAAGTATGGCTGGGGCGTGGAGTTCCACGACCCCACCAACGGCTCGGAGACCGAGCAGTGGCGCCAGCTCCACTTCGACCCGCCGGCCGCGGGGTCGAGCGAGGTGGTGCTCGACTTCAACCGGGCGCTGAACATGTGGTTCGCCTTCACCGACTTCGCCACCTGCCCAGCGCCGATCGCAGGCAACGTGATCAGCGTCCCCGTCCGCGCCGGCGAGCGGCCGATGCGGCAACGGACATGACGGGGCCGCTGAGAGCCGGATGAGGTGACCTTGCCTTAAGTCTAGTAAGTTACTAATATTCACTCCCTGACTATGGAAAGGGAGGCGGCCATGTGGCTGATCGCGGTCTTCGCGCTGGCCGGGGGACTCGCGCAGTTCGTCGACGGCACGCTGGGGATGGGCTTCGGCGTCACCTCGGCCACGGTGTTGCTCTATCTCGGCGTCGCGCCGGTGACCGCCAGCGCCGCGACCCACGCCGCCAAGCTCCCGACCACACTGATCAGCGGACTGTCCCACTGGCGCGCCGGCAACGTCGACACGGCGGTCCTGGCGCGCGTGGCGATCCCGGGCGCCCTCGGCGGGTTCCTGGGCGCCGTCGTCCTCACCACCATCAGCCTGGCGTCGGCCAAGGCCTGGATGTCGGGCCTGCTGATCTTCTTCGGCCTGGTGATCTTCGCCCGCTTCGGGCTCGGCCTGCGGCTCATCCCGACGCCCAAGAACGGCAACACGGCCCGCTGGCTCTCCCCGATCGGCATCCTCGGCGGCTTCGTCGACGCCACCGGGGGTGGCGGCTGGGGCCCGGTGGTCACGCCGAGCCTGATGACGGTCACCCAGCATGAGCCCCGCAAGGTCGTCGGCACCGTCAACGCCGCCGAGTTCGTCGTCGCCCTCTCGGTCTCGAGCGGCTTCATCACCGGCGCCGCCCACGGCGGGATCCCCTGGCTGCCCGTGATCGGGCTCGTCATCGGCGGCGTGATCGTCGCCCCTATCGCTGCGCGGCTCGCAGGACGGTTGCCGCACGCCCCCATGGGCACGCTGGTCGGCGGGCTCGTGGTGCTGGTCAACGGCGCCGTCGTCGTCGGCGCCGTCGGCGGTGCTCCGTGGTGGCTCGACCTCGTCTTGATGGTCGGCCTGGTCGGCGCGACCGTCCGGGTCGCCCTGCTCGCCTGGCGTCGTGAGCGGAGCCGGCCGGCGGCCGAGCTCGTCGCGGCCTGAGAATCAGGAACCCAGCCGGGCGATGACCTCGCGAGCCGCGCGCCGCCCCGACTGCAGGGCGCCGTGGACGGTGGAGGAGTAGTCAGGCTCGGTCGCCTCGCCCGCGAAGAACAGCCGCCCGGCGACGGGCGCACCCAGCGCCACCCGGTCGGCGCGGGTCGAGCCGACGCTGTTGACGGAGTAGGACCCGTGGGACCACCGGTCCAGCGACCAGTCGGTCGTCCGCACGCCCACCGGGTCGGGGATGCCGCTGCCGAACATCGTCCGCAGCACCCGCATCGCCTCGGCGCCGACATCGCGCGGGTCGCCCCGCTCGAGCTCGCGGGCCCGATCGCCGCCGTGGAACCCGATCAGGACGGGGGTGCCCGCCTTCGCGGTGCTGAACCACTCCGCCCACGCGCCGTGGCGCGGGCCGACGTACTCCTGCCAGTCGACGCCCGCCGGCCAGAACGGCGTCTCGAACCGCAGCACCGTCTTGCTCAGCACGCCCATCCGGAGCCGGTCGACGGCCGCGAGCTGGCGGTCGGGCAGCCCCGGGCTGAAGGCGATGCCCTCACGACGGAGCACGCCGAGCGGCACCGTGACCACGGCGGCCGCGGCGTGCAGCCGGCCGGCCCTGGTGTCGACGTCGACGCCGCGGCGGGTCAGCGCGATGCGGCGTACGGCGGTCGCGGTGTGGACCGTCAGCCCGCGCGCGAGCCACTGCGGCACCGCGTCGTAGCCGTCGGGGAAGAAGGCGTCTCGGCCGGTGGGGCCGTAGTCGCGGCCCTCGTCGACGGTCCGTGCCGAGAGCCGGCTCGGGTCCTCGCCCCACTCGGTGACATAGGTGCCGTTGAGGACGAACGCGAGGTCCGCCCGCTCGGCCCGATTGAGCTTCCGACCGCGCAGCTCACGCTCGATCGCCGCAGCCAGCGACTCGTCGCGACGGCGTCGCCGGGCGGCTCGCTCGGCCCGGGCGGCGACCCGGGTCCAGCGACCCCAGTGGGGCCGGTCGAGCCCGGCGACGCGCAGGGCCGGGTCGATGTGGACGCCGCCGGAGTCATAGGACGACGCGACCAGCCGGGCCCCGGCCCGCCGGGCGATCGGGGTGACGGGGTTGCCGTGCGCCCAACCGTGGATCCACGAGGCGCCGAGGT
>JAGQUE010000183.1 GCA_020438665.1 Nocardioidaceae bacterium
ACCACCAGGACGTCATGGCCGTCCGGCAGACCGGCTTCGCGCTGCTGTCCTCGGGCTCGGTCCAGGAGGCCCACGACTTCGCCCTCATCGCTCAGGCGGCGACGCTGCGGAGCCGGGTGCCGTTCCTCCACTTCTTCGACGGGTTCCGCACCTCCCACGAGCTCAACACCATCGACCTGATCTCCGACGACGTGCTGCGCAGCGTCGTCCCCGAGGAGCTCGTACGCGAGCACCGCCAGCGGTCGTTGTCACCCGAGCGCCCGTTCGTCCGCGGGACCGCACAGAACCCCGACGTCTATTTCCAGGCGCGGGAGACCGTGAACCCGTTCTATGCCCGCACCCCCGCGACCGTGCAGGCGGTCATGGACGAGGTCGCCGGTCACACCGGCCGCCCCTATCACCTGGTCGACTATGACGGTCACCCCGAGCCCGACCGCGTCGTCGTCGTCATGGGCTCGGGCGGCCAGACGGTTGCCGAGACGGTGGGCCACCTGGTTGCGACCGGCGAGCGCGTCGGGGTCGCCCGGGTCCGGCTCTATCGACCCTTCCCCACCGAGGCGCTGTTGGACGCGCTGCCGGCGACGGTGCGCGCCCTCGCCGTGCTCGACCGCACCAAGGAACCCGGGTCGCCGGGGGAACCGCTCTATCTCGATGTCGTCTCGGCGCTCGCCGACGGCGTCGCCTGCGGACGACGTACGACGATGCCGCGCGTCATCGGCGGCCGCTACGGGCTGTCCTCCAAGGAGTTCACGCCCGGGATGGTCGCCGGAGTCTTCGCAGCGCTCGACCGCGACGACACCCCGACCCGCTTCACCGTCGGCATCACCGATGACGTCAGCGGCACGTCGATCCCCTATGACGCCGGCCTGGACATCGAGGACGACCAGACCCTCCGGGCCGTGTTCTTCGGGCTCGGCTCGGACGGCACCGTCGGCGCCAACAAGAACACCATCAAGATCCTCGGAGCGGCCGACGACGTGTTCGCGCAGGCCTACTTCGTCTATGACTCCAAGAAGTCCGGCGGCAGCACCGTCTCGCACCTCCGATTCGGACCGCATCCGATCAAGGCGCCCTATCTGGTCACCCAGGCGGGCTTCGTCGGGTGTCATCACCTCAACCTGCTGGAGAAGCTCGACGTCCTCGCCGTCGCCCGCCCGGGCGGGACGCTGCTGCTCAACGCCGCACTCCCACCCGACGAGGTGTGGGATGCCCTGCCCGGGCCCGTGCAGGAACAGGTCATCGCCAAGCGCCTGCGGCTGTTCGCCATCGACGCCGGCCGGGTGGCGAGGGCCGCCGGCCTGCCGGGGCGCACCAACACCGTGCTCCAGACCTGCTTCTTCGCGATCTCCGGCGTGCTCCCACGCGACGAGGCCATCGCTCAGGTCAAGAAGGCGATCCGCAAGACCTATGGTCGCCGGGGCGAGGAGGTCGTCGCCCGCAACGAGGCCGCCGTCGACGCCACCCTCGACGAGCTGCACGAGATCGGGGTGCCGGCGCTCGCCACCTCCGAGCGCCCGATGCCCGACGTCGTGCCGCCGACCGCGCCCGAGTTCGTCCGCTCCGTCACGGCCGCCATGATGGCCGGCCGGGGCGACGAGCTGCCCGTCAGTGCCATCCCGGTCGACGGGACCTGGCCGAGCGGGACGACCGCCTATGAGAAGCGACGCATCTCCGACCGGGTCGCGCTGTGGGACCCGGACGCCTGCATCCAGTGCGGCAACTGCGCGTTCGTGTGCCCGCACGCCGTGCTCCGCTCGAAGTTCTATGACGCCTCGCTGCTCAGCGACGCCCCCGAGACCTTCCGCTCCGCTCCGCTCAACGCCGTCGGCCTGCCCGACAGCCGATACACGCTGCAGGTCTACACCGAGGACTGCACCGGCTGCGGTCTCTGCGTCGAGGCCTGTCCCATCACGGCGGTGCCCGGCACGGACCTCAAGGCCATCAACCTCACCGACGAGTCGGGGATCATCGATGCCGGGCGCGACGAGGTGGCGTTCTTCGAGACCATCCCGGTGAACTCGCGCAACCGTGTCGACCTCGGCACCGTCCGCGGTGCCCAGTTCCTCGAGCCGCTCTTCGAGTTCTCCGGCGCCTGCGCCGGTTGCGGGGAGACGCCCTACCTCAAGCTGCTCACGCAGCTGTTCGGGGACCGGCTGACCGTCGCCAACGCGACGGGCTGCTCCTCGATCTATGGCGGCAACCTGCCGACCACGCCCTGGGCCAAGAACGCCGCGGGGCGCGGCCCCGCCTGGTCCAACTCACTGTTCGAGGACAATGCCGAGTTCGGGCTCGGCATGCGCCTCGCCGCCGACCTCCACACCGGGCTCGCCCGCCAGCGGCTGGCCGAGCTGCGCGACGACATCGGGCCCGATCTGGTCGACGCCATCCTGTCCGCACCGCAGATCCGCGAGTCCCAGCTGCGCGACCAGCACGACCGGGTCTCCGAGCTGCTGCGCCGGCTCGACGGGCTGTCGGGTCCTGCAGTCGAGGACCTCCGCTCGGTGGCCGACCACTTGCTGCGGCGCAGCGTGTGGATCGTCGGCGGTGACGGGTGGGCCTATGACATCGGTTCCGCCGGCCTCGACCACGTGCTCGCGAGCGGACGCAACGTCAACGTCCTCGTGATGGACACCGAGGTCTATTCCAACACGGGCGGTCAGTCCTCCAAGGCGACGCCGCTCGCCGCGGTCGCCAAGTTCGCCAGCGCCGGCAAGACGGCGGCCAAGAAGGACCTGGCCCTCCAGGCGATCGCCTATGGCAGCGTCTATGTCGCCAGGATCGCGATGGGTGCCGATCCCCAGCAGTCGCTGCGGGCCTTCCGCGAGGCGGAGGCCTTTGACGGCCCGTCCCTGATCATCGCCTACAGCCACTG